>CAZVZF010000014.1:0-14994 GCA_964631095.1 uncultured Eubacteriales bacterium | reverse complement strand
ACAATCAATATGTCTTGGATATGGACGTACCCGGGTTCCGCAAGGAAGATATTAAGATCAGTATCGAAAATGGGTATCTTACTGTCGAAGCTACCCAAGAAAAATCCACTGAGGACCAAGAAAAAGAAGGCAATTACCTTCGTCGGGAACGGGTCTATGGTGCATGCACCCGCAGTTTCTATGTGGGAGAAAACCTTCGGATGGAAAACATCAAGGCCAATTACAATAACGGAACCTTGAGCATTCAAATTCCGAAGAAACGCGAAGAAGAAGTCAAAAAGTATATTACGATTGAATAAAACTTATGAGGATCAAGGAGTGAACCGCACGATGTTAAAACCATTGCACGACAATGTCGTCTTAAAGAAAGAAAAAGCAGAAAAGAAAACCGCAAGTGGAATTATTCTCACTGGTGACGTCAAAGAGCAACCCAGTTTTGCAACCGTTCTTGCTGTTGGTGAAGGCCAACTAGTGGATGGCAAACGGGTTGCTCCAGCCGTCAAAGTTGGGGACAAAGTGGTGTTTAAAAAATATAGCACCACCGAGTTCAAATTTGAAGAAGAGGAATATCTTCTCATTGCTGAAAAAGATATTCTTGCGATTGTTGAATAAGGGGGAAGAAAGCCATGAGCAAAGCAATTCGTTTTTCCAAAGAAGCGCGTGATGCAATGTTGCGCGGAGTCGATACCTTAGCTGATGCCGTTAAAATTACGTTAGGTCCTAAAGGCCGTAATGTGGTCTTAGACAAAGGATATGGGTCGCCACTTATTACCAATGATGGGGTGACCATTGCCCGTGAAATCGAACTTAAAGATGAATTTGAGAACATGGGTGCGAAACTTATCTATGAAGTCGCCAACAAAACCAATGAAGTTGCTGGTGATGGGACAACCACGGCGTGCGTGCTGACACAAGCCATGATCCATAAAGGTCTTGGCGCCATTGAAAAAGGCGCCAATCCTGTCTTGATGCGCGAGGGGATTGAATTAGCAAGCCGCGAAGTCGCAAAAAAGATTTTAGAAAAAACACATAAAGTTGAAACCAATGCCGACATTGCCAGTGTGGCTACCATTTCCAGCGGGAGCACCGAAATCGGGAATATTATTGCCGAAGCAATGGAAAAGGTTGGTAAAGATGGTGTCATCAGCGTGGATGAATCCAAGGGATTTGAAACCACCTTAGAAGTGGTGGAAGGTCTCCAATATGACAAGGGCTATATTTCACCTTATATGGTCTCAGACCGTGAGAAAATGGAAATTGTCCTTGAGAACGCTTATGTGTTAGTGACGGATCAAAAAATCTCAACCATCAAGGATATCCTTCCGATTTTGGAGAAAGTCGTTCAGTCAAGCAAACCACTTTTGATTGTTGCTGAAGACATTGAAAATGAAGTCTTAAGCACCTTAATTGTCAACAAACTAAGAGGAACCTTCAATGTAGTGGCCACCAAGGCTCCTGGATTTGGAGATAATCAAAAAGAGCAATTGGGCGATATTGCCATTATGACAGGAGCCACCTTGTATGCCAAAGATCTAAATATGGAGCTGAAGGATCTCAAAATCAATGATTTAGGATCAGCGAAAAAGGTTATTATTGGCAAAGATTCCACCACCCTCATTGATGGGGAAGGGGATTATGATTCTTTACAAAATCGGATCAATGAAATCCGTTCCCAAGTGGAAAAAGCGACGAGTGAGTATGATAAGAAACGCTATTCCGAACGATTGGCCAAACTAACCAATGGGGTCGCTATTGTTAAAGTAGGAGCAACCACGGAAACCGAACTCAAAGAAAAGAAATTGCGGATTGAAGACGCTTTAAATGCGACGAAAGCCGCAGTTGCTGAAGGGATTGTCATTGGGGGAGGCGCCGTCTTAGTCGAAATCTACAATGCCATCCGTCCTCAATTGAAATCTGAAATTGTTGATGTGCAAAAAGGGATTAATGTCGTCTTAGAATCCTTGACTTCTCCGCTCTTTCAAATTGCGGAAAACTCGGGCTTTGATGGCTTGGAAATCGTGGAACAACAAAAGCTAGCCAAGTCCAATGTCGGGTTTGATGCCAAGAGTGGGCAATGGGTCGATATGTTCAAGGCAGGGATTGTAGATCCTACCATGGTCACTAAGAGTGCCGTGCTGAATTCTGCTTCCATCTCCGCGTTGTTTATTACCACCGAAGTTGCAGTTGCCAGTATCAAAGACGAAAAAGAACCTCCGATGCCTCAAGGCATGTACTAGCTGATAGTAAAAGGATTGGAACAAACTGTTCCAATCCTTTTTTTATATCGTGGTCGTAGGATTTTGTTGGCGCCGTTTCCACCACCGAACGGCTTCAATGAGACCGTAATAGATGGCCATTAAGAGGGCGAATAAAACAGTAAAGGTGAAGAGATGATGGGCCGTCCCAAAAAAGTTTATGGGCAGCGGGTTGACGCGCGTAAACATGAAATTGAAGGAGGGGTTGGTAAAAATGGTATTGCCGAGTTCGGCGAGCGGTAGACAAAGGACGACACCAAGCCCCACCTGCCAAACCTTTCGCCAGCTAGGGCGATAATTGCCACTCACAATGAGAAAGAAAGGGACAAAAAATAAAGGAAGATGATATATCATCTCATGGATGATTTCGTATTTCAAAAAGGGTTCGGTAAACCAGTCATAAGGATAAAGAACGGCGATTGCTGCGCCAAACATGGACATGGTATATAAGTATTCTTTGGCCCATTTCCAATCATAGAAATAGGCAAAGGGTAAGAGGATGACATTGATGTAGCAGATATGGTAGGGCAGTAAGAACATTACATTTTCAAAAAGTGGTTGGCCAAGAATGATTCCGACAACAAAAAAGCGAATACGCTTGAGGACCTCAAGGGTGATGGAAAAGATGAGAATGGAACGGATCACCTTGTGTTGGGTTTGGTGAGAGGCACGCTTGAGTAGGATGGTAGTGACACTAATTAAAACAATGGATCCAATTAAATACCACAAATGAATGCCAGCATAGACGACGCCTTCGCCCATTAACCGTGGTTCTAGAAAAAATCGATAGAGTGATTCATTCATGAGGGACCCTCCTAGGTGGCTTTATTATATAAGAGAACCTCTTTCGACTTCAAGAATGAAATCATTAGGTAAGGGGGCATTAGGTAAGGGGGATATCGCATGTTCTCTTTGAGGCATCGAGGTAAATGGTCGATATCATTGGCATTTTCTTGTGAAATCTATTACAATAGAACTAATGAAACGAGGGATGTCCATGAACCCCAGTTCCCATAACTCTTCCCATAAGCGCGTCCAGTTTCCTGTAATGGAAGACGGATTGCTCCTTGAAACCTTACTCCTTCACCGTGATTTGAATTCGCATAATACTTGGAAACGCCTTCTTAGCAGTGGGCGTATTTATGTGGATGGAAAGTTGGTCAAACAACATGATTATGTGGTGAAAAAAGGACAAACGATTGAAGTGAGTTCCGAACCGCTTCCTCCCCGTAAACCTATCCCTTTGCAACAAAAACGTCTCAAGATTTTGTATGAAGATGAATGGTATGTGGCCATTGATAAACCAGCAGGTTTATTGAGCATTGCGACGGAAAAAGAAAAAGATCGCACCGCCTATCACATGTTGCGTGCCCAACTCCAAACGACAGCGCCCTATTTGAAACTCTTTGTCGTTCATCGTTTGGATCGTGAAACGTCCGGCGTACTTTTGTTTGCAAAAAGCGATGAAGCGAAGCGAGCGATGCAAGAAGATTGGTCGACCCAGGTGCAACGTCGCGCGTATCTCGCCGTGGTCCAAGGACAAGTTCAAGCAGAACAAGGGCAATGGGAGCATGCATTAAAGGAAAACAAAGAAGGCGAAGTCTATGTCGTGAAAACAGAGACGGAAGAAGCTAAAATAGCCATTACACATTTCCGCACCCTCCGCACCAATCAACAGTATTCCTTGTTAGAATTAACGCTTGATACCGGTAGGAAGCACCAAATTCGTGTCCAAGCCTCCATCAGTGGGCATCCGGTCATCGGGGATCGAAAATATGGAGGACATGAAGATCCTTTGCATCGTATGGGCCTGCATGCTTCGGAATTAACTTTCGCTCATCCTTATCTTCATCAAGTCGTCACAATCAAGACCGACATTCCAGCCGCATTTCGCTCTTTGTTTGGAACTGCGGTTACGAAGGGAGAAATAACACGATGACTCCTCCACAACCACGGCGCTCATATCGAATCTTAAGTGCCATCTTGCGAATTTTTAAGAAGAAACCGACCATCATAAACTTAAATGAAACCATCAAAGACCAAGCAATTTTTGTTTCCAATCACAGTGCTGCAAGTGGCCCACTTACCTTATCGCTTTATTTGCCCAAATTATTCGTTCCCTGGGGCATTCATGATATGTGTGAAGGATATGCAACGCGTTGGCGGTATCTTTACCATGTATTTTATCAACAAAAACTTGGCTTTACCAAAGTGCGTTCATTTTTTATTGCAACAGGATTTGCGCTGATTTCTAAAATTCTTTATCGGGCCATGCAAGTCATCCCAACCTATGTCGACATGCGTTTAATGGAAACCATTCGTTTAAGCAGTGAAGTGATTGATTCTCAAACCCCTATTCTTGTATTCCCTGAAGATTCTAGTGATGGCTATCATGAAATATTACGGTTCTATAATCCTGGATTTGTTTACTTTTCCATGCAGTATCATCGGAAGAATGAAGTGGATTTACCCATTTATTCCGTCTATTACAGTAAGAAGGATAAAGCCATGATCATTGATCGTCCAATGTATGTGCAGCCCTTATTGGCTCAAGGAAGAACGAAGGAAGAAATCGCCGAATTATTCAAAGAACGCGCCAATTCATTACGAGAGGAACTCTTGCTTCATCTCCAACAGAATGGCTAGACATTCCCTTGCGCTTACAAGCATCTTTCCGACAGGAAGGATGCTTTTTTTCTTGGTAAATGATATCGGGTATTGTATAATTTGGATTGCGTGGATGAGGCAGGAGGTGCTATAGAGATTTTAAGCAGTAGTCGTCGGTACTAATTTTGGTGAACGCATGGCGTTCATCCACTTGACCAAGGGGTAAAAACCCTCACAAATGCCATCGGACAGGCGGGTCAAATGCCGAATTAGCAACAAGTAATACTTGTTGAGGAGTAGTAAGATACTCAAGAGCGAGTAGGCTCAATGCCACTCGTTTGGCGAAGGTTTCCTTCGCGGTACTTGTGAAGAATCAACTGGGAACAGACGATCTCTAAAAATTTCTACAGCCCAAACAAGGATGAACACGCCTCCCCAATCAAGCATCGTAGAAAATCATGAGCATAAGTACGAATTCCATCCCAAAAGAAAGGAACTTTTTTAACATGAAAAAAATTTTGGTTGGCATTCTTGCCCTTACGCTTGTAGCCGGATGTACGACGTCATCCAGCTCATCGAGTAGCAGTGCGTCGAGCAGTGTCGAAAAGCCAATGCCTGTGATGATTGCAGGAGAAGATTATGATGAATACGGAGGAGCGGATGCTTATGGTGATAGTGGCAATCACCCCACTTCCATGTATTGGGGAAACCCTGATTTTTATCGTATGACGTCCACGGAATCGTTAACGATTATTCCTGAATTTCAAACATTTTTACAAACAACGGAATGGTCTTGTGGCGCAGCGATTGCTCTTGCGGTTCTTGAAAACCTTAGAATTGAAGGGTACACCGAATGGGATATTGCCATCGGCGCTGATAGTAGTGTCGACCAAGACACGCCCGATGCTTTACCGGGGACCGCCGATAATTTTTATGAATATGGGACCAATGTTGGCGGACTCTATCGGTTTTTCCAAAGTGTTTCGGGCATTGAAATTGTCGAAACGAACTATCGTGAAACCTATGAAGCGAGTGACCTCATCCAAGAAGATGATGGTTATTCCCCCGTCGATGTTGGTAACTTAATTCCGACCTTTTCAGCCATGTCTCTTTATGCCTCGGAAAATGATGATGCGACTGAAGCATGGGTAGCGGATGCCAAGGATAGTTATTTTGTTCAGTGGGTACTTGGTCATCTTCATGCAGGACACCCCATTATGGTGGAGTGGGGCGACTGGGATGGTCATTGGCAAGCCATTATTGGATATGACACGATGGGCACTCCATCATTAGGTGACGATGTCCTTATTTTTGCGGATCCTTATGATACATCGGATCATTGGCAAGACGGCTACTATTACTATCCAGCAGAACGTTGGTTTTATATGTGGAAAGATCGTAATGTTGCACCGAAGCCTTTCCAACTCCAACCATTTATCGTTGTTGCACGAACGGAATAAGGCGAACTGCGGGGAAACCCGCAGTTTTTTTAGCGCAAATCTTGGCAAATGAAGCAGGAGACGTGTACAATAGAATCAGTAGAAAACGGGGGTGCCCCTATGAAACACCATGAACTGCTTTATCGTTTGCCACCTATTGGTACAGGACAATGGCTTTCACGTAACTCCTATTGGTTGGTCCATCAAGGGAAAGGCATTGTCATTAATCCCAGTTCCCATCTCCCATTAGATGAGCAAATGAAAAATGCTCAAGCCAAACGATTGGATTATGTAGTAATTCAACAGCCTGATCCTGCTGCTATTCAAGCCGTAAAATTGTGGGAACAAGCAGGCGTTTCTTTTTCCGTGGTAACGCATTGGCGCACCGCATTAGTGTTAGAGGAACAAGGAAGTATCTCTCCACGATATCTTGTCAATGAGCACCTATACCGGCTTTCTTTACCTCAAGAAATCCAACTGGAGTTTATTCCAGCCGCCTATCTCCCTTCGCCTGCAGGCTTTATGACGTACGATGTGGAACGCAAGTTGCTGTTCTCCCCGCATTTATTTTCATCCTTTTCTCCTCACACAGCCGATGTATTGGATTGTGGTCTCATGGAACGCTTACACGCTTTTCATGAACACTTCATACCATCCAATCGAATCATGCAACCAATTCTCGATTATGTAGAATCGCTTCAACCTAGCGTCATTTATCCGGAGTTTGGAGAACCCTTAAGGGAGCAACTGTCGGAGAAAATTAATCAATTATCCCATTTGGAATGTGGCTCCTATCTTTACCCCTTGAAACAAGATTTGGTCAAGCAGGGAGGGTATCAGCCTTTGTTTGAACGCCTGATGCGTCGACATTCTGCGTTTTTTGGTTGGCCTGAAACGCGGGAGGTATGGCAGCAATTACCCATTTTATTGGCAGAGGATGAGCCAAAGATATTTGATCTTTTTGCGTCCGGCGAAACCATATGGAAACAGCTATTTGGACATATCTATGCGACCAGAGGATTTGATTGGTTGATGGTCATGAAACCATTGGTGTTAAAAATGGTGTATCAATTTGACTTAGCAGTTCCTGAGGTTTTCTATGAAAGTACCGGCAAAGGAGAAATATATAAAAACGAGCGCCGTTTGCACGAAGTCCAGCAAGAAGCTTTGCTGTTTCAAACGCAAGAATCTTTATTGCGTTTCCAAGATACCGGTGCTTATAATGCTGCTTTTTTAAGTCATTATTTGAAACAACTTTTACCAAGTGATCAAAGTTACTTTCTGGTGGTTCAAGTCACGCCCCATCCTGCATCTCGACGATACGAAGAAGTTCAGCGACAAATTTACCAAACTTCATTGTATGTGATGCGGAACGCCTTACCCAATGATTTCCCACTTTTTGTCTTGCGACCGGGATTGATGATTGTTCACTTGTTTCCAGTATCAGAAGAAGAGCGAGCAGAAGAGCAGGCAGAATTGGTGCGTAATGCCTTGCGTTCCGAGAATGTTTTTTTGGAGCCTCCTCAATTTTCTATTGCAGTAGTAGGTAGTGTAGAAATAAAAAAAAGAACCGATATTCCCGCACAAGATGCTTTTACGAAGCTTGCAATGGAACGGTTGGAAGTGGCATTTTCAAGTGGACAAAGAAGAGTGGTAGGGCCTCAAGGGGTACGCCCATTAATTGCCAACCGCATCGTCTTATGTGATCCGGATGCGGTCACCCGTGATGTCTTAGCCGCGCGTTTCAAAGAATTAGGCATCGAAGTATGGGTGGCCAAAGACGGTCAAGAGGTTGTTACGCTCGCTCAAACCAAGCGACCAGCAGTTATCTTGTGTGAAATCATGTTACCCAAGTTGGATGCTTTCCAAATTCGTGAACAATTGCGCATGCATTCCGATACGGATCAAATCCCTTTTGTCCTCATTTCCTACTTGAAGGATGAAAGTAATGTTTTACGCGCACTAAGCCTTGGTATACAACACTACTATAAGAAACCATTTCTATTGGCGGAATTGGTTGGCATTGTACGCTTATTGGCTCAAGCAGGAGAACGCGCATGAATTGGCTTCAACGTCCTGAGGTTGTCATAGCCTTCTTATATATTTTCAGTGCGCTGATAGGTGGGCTCTTTTTAACCTTGGTGGAAAAGCGATATCAACTCTTCCGACGATTAGGAAGTCGGATGTGGGGACGAGTCGCAATGAAACGGATGGAAAAGCGAAGTCGTTTCCAAACAGCCTCCAACTTGTTGCACCATTATGAGCACATGAAACAAGTGATTAAAGTAGAAAAAGAGCAACAGCGTAATCTTGAGGAGCGTTTGCGGGATAGTCACTTGTTGGATCGTTATTTGAAACAACTACAAAGCCGCAAGGCAATCAAGCGAATGGAGGCCGCCCAACATCTATGTTCCATTCCTGCTGAGGAAGTGCGTCTGTCGCTCGAAAGTGCGTTAAAGCAGGAAACCGATCGTCCCACCAAATTATACCTTGCCTATGCCATATCGGAGCTAAAAAATCCCCTTTCTTTACCGGTGCTTATTCAATCCTTATTAGGGGAACATCGTTGGTATCGTGGTCGAGTCAATGTCCTCATTGTGGAGTACCGTGAAGCATTGCATCATCAATTGCCGTCGTTGCTGCGACGAGAGGAATTCGAGATCCAGGAGTTGCTGTTGGATTATGCAAGTGAATTCTTATCGAGTGATTTGTACGACTATACCTTACGGTTGGTGGATCGCTACGAGGTCGTTCAAAAAAACCGGGTCAACTTTGAACGCGACAATACGCAATTCTTATTGCAGCGAGCCTTGCAAGTCTTGGGCAAACTTTATCCGCAAATTCTTGCCACTCCTCGTTACCGCAATAGCTCCAATCCATTGATACGAGATGCCGCGATTTCCGCATTAGCTTCCAGTGGAGACCCATCGACAAACATTCAGCAACTATTGCCTTTTTTGTTTCGGGAAGAAACCAGCTCCATTGCGCAAGCTGCGATGCTCGCAATTATCCAAAAGCAGCCTCATCTCGTGGATGACCTATTGGATCAAATGCCTCAATTATCCGAACCGCAACAGCGGATATTAGCCGATTTGCTAATGTATAAAATTGAGTATTTAATTTTACAAGATTATTATCTTCGTCAACCGCAAATGGATCCACGTATTGAAACGATTTTGCGATATGGTCAATGTGGCAAGTTTCTTACTTTCTTAAATGGTAATCATGATTTGGAACTCGAAAACCGTTTGCTTGTCGTCTTACGAAAGTTACTAACCACTCGAGTGGAGGTTCAGCAAGATGCCAAACGGCTATTGACCGCTCGTTTGCTGCAAAAACTGGAGTTGGAAGTACCGCTTCCAACGAAGCGAGGAACGACAGTTGCAAGTCGTGCGACCCGACTGCGGCTGATTGCAATTTTAATCGTTGCGCTAGTATTGATGCCGTTGTTGTTCATTATCTCCCAAGGAAGTCAATTGCAGGGATTAGCATTTGGATCCATCCTGCAACGTTTTGTGCTTCATTTTGTCGATGGATTTGCCTACTATGTGATTGTGCTTAACTTCATTGCCTTTGCCCTTATCGCTTTGTCCATCTTTTATGTACGACGTCAATCTCAACTGTGGAAACTGAAAAATATGTCCTTATTGTTTAAACCGAGGATGCTACCGTCTATTTCCATTGTGGCGCCAGCCTTTAATGAGGAAAAGAGCATTTTAGAATCCACGAATTCATTACTCAATTTACTCTATCCCGATTATGAATTGATTGTTGTCAATGATGGATCGACTGACCATACCTTACAGAAACTCATTGATGCGTATCATTTACAAAAAGTGGACTTTCCATGGGTGCCTTCGTTAGTGACCAAGCCGATTTTGGATGTATATCAAAATCCTCATTTACCTCGTTTGATGGTCATTCATAAAATGAATGGCGGCAAAGCCGATTCGTTGAATGCGGGCATTAACCTAGCACGTAAAGAATATTTTTGTGGAATTGATGCGGATTCCTTGTTGGAGCAAACCTCGTTACTCAAACTTGCCGCTTTACAACTCGATACGGGTGTCGAGACACCTGCTTTGGGAGGAAATATCTTTCCAGTGAATGGTTGTCAAGTGGATCAAGGAGTATTGACCGAGGTGCGCATTCCTCATAATCGACTTGCTCGTTTCCAAACAATGGAATACATACGTGCTTTTATGTCTGGTCGACTGGGGTGGGCATCGATGAATGCTTTGTTGATCATCTCAGGCGCATTTGGCCTTTTTCGTAAGGAACGAGTGGTAGCAGCAGGAGGTTATTTGACAAGTTCAGGCATTTATAAACGGGACACCGTTGGTGAAGATATGGAATTGGTGGTTCGTATTGCTCGTGTCATGAAAGAGGCGAAGCTTCCTTTTAAAATTGATTATGCCTACAATGCCAATTGTTGGACAGAAGTCCCCGAAGACTTGGTCTCGTTACGGAAGCAACGGTTTCGTTGGCATCGGGGCTTGATCGAAATTATCATGTTTCATCATCAACTGCTTTTTCGCCCGAGCTATGGTCGAATTGGGTTGCTTGCTTTTCCTTATTTCGTCATCTTTGAGATGCTAGGTCCTTTACTCGAAATTCAAGGGTTTATCTTTGTTGCCGTGGCTCTTGTGATGGGGTGGTTGCAATGGGAAGTGATTGTCTTGTTGTTTGTTTTAACTGTCTTGGCAGGAGTCATTATCTCGATGACTGCCTTAATTATTGCAGAAAAGGACGAACAGTATTTTCGCATGCGCGATTTGAATCGACTGATTGGTTATGCGATTTTGGAAAACTTTGGCCCTCGACAATATTTTAGTTTATGGCGAGTGAGTGGCTTTTTAAGAATGTTACGCCCAGCGGAAGCGTGGGGGCAGGCTACGCGCCAAGGATTTCACTCAACGAGTAAGAAGTAAAGAACAACAGGAGGAAAGAAAATGCGTTTGATCTCATGGAATGTCAATGGGTTTCGTGCCATACTCAACAAAAACTTTGACGATATCTTCCAACGTTTTGATGCAGACTTTGTTTGTCTACAAGAAACGAAATTGCAAGCCGGGCAGGCAAGTTATGAGCCAGAAGGCTATGTTCAGTATTGGAATTATGCTCAAAAAAAGGGATACTCTGGTACATGTATCTTTGCCCGTCAACCCGCACTTTCGGTTCATACAGGTTTGAACGATGGAAGCTATGACGATGAAGGGCGTGTCTTAACTTTGGAATACCCGCAATTTTATTTAGTCAATGTCTATGTACCTAATTCCCAAGATGGTTTAACGCGCTTGGATTATCGCTTGAACTTCGAACAGGCTATGCGCGAGTACCTAAGTGGCTTGGATCGATTGAAGCCCGTCATTCTATGTGGAGACTTGAATGTTGCTCATCAACCGATCGATTTGAAGAATCCCAAAACCAATACCATGAATCCGGGTTATACCATTCAGGAACGCAACGCGTTTCAATCCTTATTGGATCTTGATTTCTTGGATTCTTTTCGCACGTTATATCCTGATCGGGTTGCCTATACCTGGTGGAGTTATCGATTTCAGGCACGAGCCAAAAACATCGGGTGGAGAATTGATTACTTTGTTCTATCGCAACGCTTGCAATCTCTTTTATGCGATAGTCTTATCTATGATCATATTGAGGGAAGCGATCATTGTCCCGTTGCGCTTGAACTCCAATACTCCATGGAATCGAAATTGTAAAATCATACTGCGGATGCTATACTAAAAGAAAGAAAGGGGAAGATACTATGGCTGAAAAACCAAAATTCTACTTTTGCCCACATTGTCACAATTTAGTCGAAAAAGTCAATGACTCTGGCGTTCCTATTATTTGCTGTGGCGAAGAAATGATTGAATTAACAGGAAATACCGTCGATGCGGCTCATGAAAAGCATGTCCCTGAAATTACGCAAGATGGGACCATGGTCACCGTAAAAGTAGGGAGTGTGGATCATCCTATGATTCCCGCTCATTACATCCAATGGATTGTCCTTGCTACCACTCACGGTATCCAGCGTCGTCCACTCTCCCCAGGAGAGAAACCTGTAGCAACCTTTGCTTTGCTTCCCGGAGAAAAAGTTGTGGCAGCGTATGAATACTGCAATCTTCACGGTCTTTGGAAAAAAGAACTTGCTTAAGTAGCGGAAGTATCCGAACGAACCACGAAAAGGTGGTTCGTTTTCTTTTGATTATGTCGATTAGAGTTTTCTCCAAGCCATAGTCCGTGTATATTAGTAGTAAGAACACAAAAGATTCTTCCCAGAAAGAGATAAAAAGAGGTGCTAGGATGAGTAAGAAGCGAAATCGAAAGGACATTGAGCGGGTCCAGGCCGTTGCACAAGAGGGGCTTTCCCTTGCTCAAGTTCATGAGCGAGAAGTGGCTCATCAGACGAACCATAATGGTGCACAAGCGAGCAGTTCATATCGCGCCATTTTTGCGAAGAATCTTTTCACCTATTTTAATTTCATTTCCTTTCTCATGGCGGCTGCATTGATTGCTGTCGGCGCATATTCGGACATCTTGTTCTTAGGAATTGTCTTCTCCAACCTTGCCATTGGGACTTTCCAAGAAATCCAAGCTAAGCGGACCTTAGATCGTTTGTCCTTGGTTGCAACCCCGAAAGTCAAAGTCCTTCGAGCAAGTGTGGAATGTGCCATTCCCACAGAAGCAGTCGTCTTGGACGATGTGATGGTGCTTGGACAAGGTCAACAAATTGTGGCAGATGCTCTTGTTCTAGAGGGCACTGCGGAAGTCAATGAAGCCTTGTTGACGGGGGAATCCAAACCCGTTCGCAAACAAAAAGGAGACTCCGTGTTAGCAGGGAGTTTCCTAACGTCGGGGAAACTCTATGCCCGTGTTGATCGTGTCGGCGAGCAAAACTACGTGCAACAACTTGCTCGAGAAGCCCAAGCAATAAAGGCCAATCCCTCAGAGTTACTCCGTTCCATCCGGTGGATAATTCGCACCATCGGCTTTTCCTTATTGCCGATGGGCGCCTTGTTATACTTCAATAATTACCAAGCAACCTTGGATGTGCAAGATGCCGTTTCTCGTACCGCCGGTTCGTTGATTATGATGATTCCTTCGGGGATGGTTCTATTAACCAGTGTGGCTTTAGCCGTTGGTATTATTCGGCTTGCCAGTCACCAAACGTTGGTCAAAGATCTCTATAGTATTGAAATGTTGGCGCGTAGTGACGTCTTATGTTTGGATAAGACGGGAACCATTACGGATGGAACAATGCGTTTGAAAGATATACAAATTCAAGCTCCTCATAATTCCCAAGCAGTGCAACAAGCCTTGCGCTCCTTGTTGTTGGCGCAACCCCAACAAAATGATACAGCAGAAGCCGTGTTGGAAGCACTGGCTTCTTGGACCGATGCACCATGGCCAGCGACTCAAGTTGTCCCATTTTCTTCCGAACGAAAGCGTTCAGCCGCTTCCTTTGATCAACGAGGGACCTACATCATGGGGGCGAGTGAATTTGTGTTCCAAACGCTCCCACCGAAACAACAAGTCGAACTTGATCAATGGACCAAAGAGGGGTATCGTGTGCTCGTGGTTGGGCATACGGAGGACCCCATCCTCAATCACGAAATTCCCCCTGCTCAAACACTGCTAGCGATTGTCATCATTGAAGATCATATTCGAGAAGATGCGCCCGCGATTCTAGAATGGTTTCAGACCAATGGGGTGGATATTAAGATCATTTCGGGGGATCACCCTCAAGCCGTGGCGAGCATTGCTGCACGAGCCAACGTTCCTCATGCGGATTCCTTTGTCAACCTTGAAGGGAAAACGTTGCAAGAAGTCGACGATTTAGCGCATCAGTATACGATTTTTGGTCGAGTGACCCCCGAACAAAAGAAACAGTTGATTCAAAGTTATCGAAAACAAGGTCATACGGTTGCCATGACAGGCGATGGAGTCAATGACATCTTGGCATTTAAGGAAGCGGATTGTAGTATTGCGATGGCTTCGGGGAGTGAAGCCGCTCGTGGAGTGGCGAACTTGGTACTCTTAGATTCCAACTTTTCATCTTTGCCAAAAGTGGTCTATGAAGGGCGTCGAGTCGTGAACAACATTGAAAAATCTTCAACTTTATTTTTAATGAAAACGATTTTTACAATTCTATTATCGTTACTAGTCATGATTTTGCAAATCCCTTATCCAATCACTCCCTCTAATCTTATCTTGTTTGAATTTTGCGTCATTGGAGTGCCCTCGGTATTGTTGGTGATTCAGCCGAATACTGCTGTCATTCGTGGCCATTTCCTCCAGACCGTCTTTCGGAAAGCCTTACCCTATGCCTTGACCTTTTTACTTAATGCCATTTTAGTGATTGTGCTCAGCCGAATGTTGGGCTTGACCTTGTATCGTGATGATATCGTGATTTATACCATGACTTACATTGGTTTCATTGCATTATGCTTCTTAAGCTGGCCTCTTAATCGATTTCGTAGGTGGATGCTGGTGGGGTCGTTTTTGATTATTAGTCTTGGATTTTGGATTTTGCCCCACGTTTCATTGGGAGGCGATCCCATTTTAGAATTTCTACCTCTCGAGATGGCGGTGGTATGGCTAACCATAGGCTTGATCGCCTCTTCCATTCCCTGTCTCATTGTCCTTAAAAAAATAGTGGAGCATTGGTTTCCCCAATCATAAAAAAA
>CAZVZF010000013.1:3643-15041 GCA_964631095.1 uncultured Eubacteriales bacterium | reverse complement strand
GAATAAGAGTAAGATAAAAGAGAAGTGAACTCCGCATTTTTATTTCGCTTCATACATCCTAAGATAGGTGGAGAGTATATGGAATCAATTGTCATTGGCGTGATAGGCGCTGACGTGCATGCGGTTGGAAACCGCATCATCGAATATACTTTGACTCAAGCGGGATACAATGTAGTCAATGTAGGCGTATTATCAAGTCAAGAAGACTTTATCCATGCGGCAATCGAAACAGATGCTAAACTTATTCTCGTTTCGTCGTTGTATGGTCATGGCGAATTAGATTGTCAAGGAATGCGTGAAAAATGCATCGAATCAGGTTTAGAGAATGTTTTATTGTATGTTGGTGGTAACATTGTGGTTGGCAAACAAGATTTCAATGAAGTGGAGCAACGTTTCAAAGCCATGGGGTTCAACCGAGTGTATCCCCCAGGGACCACCATTGAACAAGTGCTTGATACCATTGCACAGGATTTGAGGTCAAAAGCATGAAGCCATATTTATTGGCTGATTTTGGCTCAACATTTACGAAATTGACAGCGGTAGATTTAGAAAGTGCTGATATCATCGGCACAGCTAAAGCAATCACCACCGTTGAGACCAATATCATTGAAGGATATCGTACCGCTTTGCAGCGTTTGGAAGAAGTTGTAGGAGGTCGTTTACCTTACGAAAAAATACTTGCTTGTTCCTCGGCAGCGGGTGGCTTAAAAATGGCTGCGATTGGATTAGTGGAAGAACTTACAACGGAGGCTGCCAAGCGCGTATGCTTGGGCGCAGGAGCTAAAGTTGAATTGGTTCTTTCTCATCACATCACAAAATCCGAAGTTCAAGAAATCCTTGATAAAAAAATAGATATCATTTTATTAGCGGGAGGGGCCAATGGCGGTAATCGTGATTGTGTGGTTCATAACGCAATGATGTTAGCTCGTTCCTCCATTACTGCGCCGATTGTCTTTGCGGGCAACAAAGATGCGACCGATGAAATCGCCGAAATTTTGAGTGCCTCACACAAGACCTATTTTTTATGTGAAAATGTAATGCCACGCATTAATATCTTAAATACGGAAAGCGCCAAAAATACTATCAAAGAAATCTTTGTCAAAAACATTATCGAAGCAAAGGGGATCAAAAAAGTTGAATCCATGGTGGATCAAGTGGTTTTCCCTACGCCTCATGCCGTATTAATGGCAGCAGAATTGTTATCTCGTGGATATGATGACGAAAGTGGGCTTGGTGATTTGATGGTAGCTGATGTGGGGGGAGCCACCACCGATGTCTATTCCATGTCTGATGGAATGCCATCACAAGTCAATGCCATTTTATCGGGACTTGAAGAGCCCTATGCCAAGCATACGGTTGAAGGAGATATTGGGATGCGCTATTCTGCTTTGGGTGCATTGCATACGATGACCCATGCTGAGCGCCATCATCTTGACAAGCAACATATTGATATAGCTCTTGAATGCGAAATGCGTGCCAAACAAATCGATTTTATTGCAAGCACCGGACATGATTATCTTGTGGATAATATTATTGCTGCTAAGTGCGTGGATGCTGCAACCTCGCGGCATGTAGGAACCTTAAAAGGCGTTTACACGCCGATGGGGATGATGTACCATCAAACGGGCAAAGATTTAACACAGGTAACACATTTTATAGGTACAGGGGGAGTTGTTATTAGTAGCAATGATCCTCGCATGATATTAAGCAGTGGAACCCATGACGAAAATAAACCCTTTGAGTTACGCCCTTTTAATCCGGAGTTTTTGCTTGATAAAGAATATATTATGTCAGCAATGGGACTATTATCTTTGGATTATCCTGAAATTGCCTTGAAGATTATGAAAAAGCGAATTGTGAAAATCTAGGTGAACAAGCATGCAAATCGCAAATAAAAAGTGGACAATGGATCAATTCCTAACCGTAAGAAAACAAGTGCTGGATACGTGGCCAACCGGTCACGACAATCTTTTGAATTTGGATCAAGCGGTCGCAACCCTTCGTGCAGTACCAACCCATAAAAATTTTGCTTTAAAGCTTCTTGAGGCGAAAACCGCGTGTCGTACGTTTGTACAACCACGTGCAGGAGTTGCCTTGGTGGATGCGCAAATCGATTTGTTGCAAACCTTAGAAGCTGCGGGGGCGGATTTCTTGCCATCAACAATTGATTCCTACACGCGCCATAATCTCTATCATGAGGCGGAACAAGGAATCCTAGCATCGAAACGTGAGGGACGATCCTTGCTCAATGGATTTCCTGCGGTCAATCATGGGGTAGGAGCTTGTAAACAAGTAGCAGATGCTGTCAATGTACCGCTGGAAGCACGCCACGGCACTCCCGATGCACGGTTACTCTCCGAAATTATCCATGCTGCAGGTTGGACTTCCAATGAAGGCGGGGGTATAAGTTATAATTTACCTTATGCAAAAAATGTTTCTCTTGCTGATTCCATCTATTATTGGCAATATTGCGATCGTTTAGTTGGCTTTTATGAAGAGCAAGGCATTTCGATCAATCGTGAACCTTTTGGACCATTAACTGGAACACTTGTTCCTCCGTGTATTGCCATAAGCATTGGAATCATTGAAGCCTTATTGGCAGCGGAGCAAGGGGTCAAAAACATCACAGTAGGTTATGGACAAGGCGGGAATTTAATTCAAGATGTCGCTTCGATTCATGTGCTCCAACGCCTCACCGAACATTATCTTGCTTTGGCAGGACATGCCGATGTTTTGGTTACGACAGTCTTCCATCAATGGATGGGAGGATTTCCTCAAGACCGTGCGGAAGCATCAGGGTTAATTGCAATGGCTTCAACGGTTGCTGCCTTAGCAGGTGCAACAAAAATGATTACGAAAACTCCCGATGAATCCATTGGAGTCCCATCCAAAGAGATTAATGCTTATGGAATTCGAACTTCCAAAATGGTAGTAAATCTCTTAGCGCATCAAACCTTACCTGTGTCCCCTCAACTTGAAACTGAAGAGCATTTTTTAGCTCAAGAAGTTCATGATTTGATGAAATCAGTGTACAATTTGGGAAAAGGGGATCTCGCTCAAGGAGTTATTCATGCCTTTGAATTAGGCGTGTTAGATGTCCCCTTTGCACCCAGTCGACAAAATCAGAATAAAGTTATGCCTGCTCGAGACAATGATGGTTGCATCCGTATCCTTGAATTTGGTAGTTTAGGATTAAGCGAAGACATTCGTGCGATCCACCGTCAGAAATTAGCAGAACGTGGTCGATTCGAAGGTCGTGATGTAACCTTTCAAATGACCATTGATGATATCTATGCAGTATCGAATGGTATGTTAATTGGGAGACCTCATGGGGGAAAGAAAAGGTAATATGAAAATCATTGATGTTTTATTGACCAAAAGCTACACGGGTTTTTATTTTGATGATCAAAAAGCAATAAAGAAAGGGGCAGAAATGGATGGATTCTTTTATCTTGGCACCCCTCAAACAGAAGGATTCCGTTCCATCCGCGTACCAGGTGAAGCCATATCCATTCAATTGGTGCTAGAGAATGGATTAGTTGCCTGTGGAGACTGTGCGGCTGTACAGTATTCAGGAACAGGGGGACGTGATCCATTGTTTCTTGCTGATGATTTTATACCTTTGATTCAGCAGTATTTTTGTCCCCATCTAATGGGGGAAGCCTTGACGAACTTCCGTGAACTAGCCGAAAAGTATGACCATTTGCTTGTGAATGGGAAACCTGCTCATACCGCCATTCGCTATGGGATCACGCAAGCGTTGTTACAGGCTGTTGCGTTGGCCTCAGGGCGAACTATGGCAGAGGTTGTACGCGATGAATATAATCCCGCTCATTCCCCCTTGCGAGCCATTCCTATTTTTGCTCAAAGTGGCGATGAACGCTATTTGAATGTGGATAAAATGATTTTAAAAGAAGTAGATGCTCTTCCGCATGCATTAATCAATAATGTAACCACAAAATTAGGGGTGCATGGAGAAATCTTGTTGGCTTATATTAGTTGGTTGCGCAATCGAATCATCGAGAAACGAACTCGGGATTCGTATGCACCTGTCTTGCATGTGGATGTTTATGGAACCATTGGAATTGCCTTTCATCAAGATATGGATCAAATCGTTCATTACTGTCGTCAATTAGGGGAGGCTGCCCATCCATTTCGACTGCTTGTTGAAGGTCCCATTGATACAGGAGATCGTGAGGGCACCCTTTATGCATTAGCCGAATTAACCCATCGTCTTGACGAAGAACAAATACCTGTTGATATCGTGGCCGATGAGTGGTGCAACACTCTTGAGGATATTCGTGAATTCGCCGATCGCAAAGCAGGACACATCATTCAAATCAAAACGCCAGATTTGGGCGGCATTCAAAATGTTGCCGAAGCCATCTTGTACTGTAAAGGACATGGCATTGGCGCTTATTGTGGAGGAACATGCAATGAAACCAATCTATCAGCGGAAGCGACCACAAGTATTGCCATCGCATGTGATGCCGATGTATGTTTAGCCAAACCTGGGATGGACGTCGATAGTGGTTATATGACTGTCCATAATTTTATGCACCGGACGCTTGCCCAATCCAACAGGCGCTTGAATAGGAAATAAGGCTTTTTCGTCGCTTTTGTTTTCGTGATATAATAGTATTATCATTCAATATCCTCACCAGAAAGCAAGGTGGTTTGATGCATTTAGCAACTTGTGGAACCTTTGAATCCAATGATTGTTTTGTGACCGTAATGCCCCACGAAGTGGGACGATCGATTCAAATTGAAAGCATCGTTTTTGCTAGCTTTGGTGCGAAAATTCAATCCTTGATTGAAGAAATTCTTGACGAACATCATCTCAATAACATTGCGATTGCCATTCAAGATAAAGGGGCACTGGATTATACAATCCGAGCCCGGGTTTTGACGGCCATTCAACGAGCGGGGATAGCCTTATGAGAAGGAGCTTATTGTTCATTCCCGGTAATAATCCTGGAATGGTTCAAAATGCTGATATTTTTGATGCTGATGCCATTATTTTTGATTTAGAGGATGCGGTATTACCTCAAGAAAAAGATGCGGCAAGAACATTATTGCACACCTACTTTAAGCATTTTCCTACTGCCCCCTATGAGACAATCGTTCGTATTAACACATCTGATTCTTCGTTATTGATGGAAGATCTTTCGATGTGTTTGACGTCTCGAGTGGATGCCGTTATGGTTCCCAAAGCGACCAAACAATCACTTCTTGAGTTTCTCGATATTCTTGAAAAAATGGAACATTCATTAGGGATTTCGTCTCGTATAACCTTAATTCCTATTATTGAAACCGCTCGTGCTGTATGGGAAGCCTATGAAATTGTCCAATGTCCTCGTGTGAGTGGAGTTTTATTAGGGGCTGAAGATTTGTCGACTGACCTTGGTATCCCTCGTACGGCCTCCAATATCGAAATTCTAGTTCCTCGTAGTCTTGTGGCATTGGCTGCAAAAGCCGTTAAAATTGATGCCATCGATACGCCATTTTTGGATGTGGACCAAGAAGCAAATTTACGAGCAGATGCTGAATTTTCTCATTCCATTGGCATGAATGCAAAAGCATGCATTCATCCTCTTCAAGTGGGAATCATTAATGAAGTCTATTCTCCTACTCCTGCTGAAATTCTTCATGCGCAAAAACTATTACTTGCAGAGAAAAAGGCGATATTAGAAGGAAAGGGAGCATTCAGCGTTGACGGTAAAATGGTTGATAAACCCATCTTAGAGCGGGCGCATCATTTGCTTGAAAAAGCGAAAATATGGAGATTGATTCCATGAAGAACGAATATGGTCGGGAGATCTCCTCCTTTACAAGCTTACAATCGAAGTCTTGCTCTCAACAACATCATAGTATTCCGACACATCAAGGACAAAAACCCGTCGTTTTTTACGATACTATTTCATCAATTTTTGATGCCATTCCTATAACATCAGGGATGACTCTTTCTTTTCATCATCATCTACGCAATGGCGATGGAGTCATGAACATGGTGCTTGCTGAAATTCAAAAAAGAAAACTGAAAGACATGATCTTAGCCCCTTCTTCCATTTTTCCTGTGCATGCGCCTCTAGTTTCCTTGATTAATCAACAATCTGTCGTCAAAATTTTTACCAATTATGTGAATGGTCCGGTTGCCGATGCTATTTCTGATGGTCGATTACGTGATGGCATTATTATGGATACTCATGGAGGTCGCCCCCGAGCAATTGAAGCAGGAGAACTCCAGATTGATGTTGCCTTTTTAGCCTGCCCTGCCGTAGACTCATTGGGAAATGGCAGTGGGAAAGAGGGGCCTAGTGCCTGTGGAGCACTTGGATATGCAATTGCCGATTTAATGTATGCAAAGCACACCGTTTTGGTGACCGACCATTTGATTGATCACCTTGATAACCCTGAACTATCTCATGAATCTGTCGACTATGTCGTGAAAGTACCTCAAATTGGAGATCCGACAGGGATTGTATCGGGAACGACCCGCCCTACTCGTGATCCTGTCGCCCGCAAAATTGCGAAAGATACCGTTCAGTTGATGGCGGAATTGGGCCTCATTCGACAGGGGTTCAGTGTTCAGACGGGAGCAGGCGGAACGTCACTTGCTGTTGCCCATGAACTTGGGAAATATATGCGAAACCATCAGATACAAGGGAAATTTGCATCAGGTGGTATCACTTCGTTTCTTGTGAAGATGTTGGAAGAAGGCTTGTTTAAAGATTTATATGATGTTCAATGTTTTGATTTGGAGGCTGTTCGTTCGTATCGCGAGAATCCTCACCACCATGCTTTGAGTGCCTCTGAATATGCCAATCCCTGGAATGCCCAAGCCATTATCAAGCAACTTGACGTTGTGCTTCTTAGTGCGGCTGAAATAGACCTTGATTTTCATGTGAATGTTACAACCGATTCATTAGGGCGTCTTATTGGGGGGAGTGGCGGTCACGCCGATACGGCTGCCGAAGCGAAAGTAACCATTATCACTACGAATTTATTGAAAGCTCGACAATCGATGATTCAAAAGCGAGTTCGAACACTTACCACCCCAGGAAATACCATCGATGTCGTCGTGACCGAACGGGGGATTGCTATTCATCCAAAACGCCAAGATTTAATGATGAAACTACAAGGTTCGAAATTAAAAATAGTATCAATTGATCAATTATATGCGAATGCTATCACCCTCACAGGAGAGCCTACCTATCCTACTCCCAGTCAACAAGTTATTGGCGTGGTTCGTCATCGTGATGGAACCATCCTTGATACGCTATTCAAGCGAAGTAAGGTTCAATAAAATGTTACAGTGGCGCGATTGCGTCTTGCCTGAAGAATTGCAGCAAGTACGTCAATTACTTAAGAGTCATGGCTTGGATTTTGATGAAAAAGCAACCTATACTGGTGGCTTATTTGACAATGAACGATTAATTGCTTCGGGCTCATTATCTCATCATGTTATTGAGATGATGGTCGTTCATTCGGATTGTCAAAACGATCATTATATGGTAGAGGTATTAACGCACTTACTTGCTCGATTACGGGAACAAAACATCCAAAAATTCTTTCTCTATTCCACACCGAAATATCGCGAGATTTTTCTGCAAAATGGATTTCGAGTTCTTGTCGAATTGTCTGAAATTATTATGTTTGAAAACCGATACCCTTCGATTGAACAACGTTTACAATCTCTTCGAGATTCCTGTCATTTCTTACCGGGTTCACGAGCAGCACTCGTAATGAATTGTAATCCACTGACCAATGGTCATCTCTATCTTATCGATACTTGTGCCAAACAATATGATCAAGTTTTGCTGTTTCTTGTGGAAGAAGATCGTTCGGTATTTCCATATGCCGTTCGTTATGCCCTTCTAAAAGAAGCGGTAAAAACACGCCCTAATGTGATGGTGCTTCCCTCTACTGAGTATCAGATTAGTGCTGCAACCTTTCCAACCTACTTTTTGAAAGAGGATTCCATTCGCTCTCGACTACAGATGGAACTGGATGTGCGCATCTTTCAAAACTATTTCATGCCCATTTTCTCAATCCAGACACGGATGGCGGGTACAGAACCATTGGATTCATTTACTGCAGCCTATAATCAAACAATGAAAGCTATTTTAGGACCATCCTTTTTGGAAATTCCTCGATTAATCTATCAAGATCAAGTAGTTTCAGCATCCATGGTACGACACTATGCCAAGGTAGGAGATTACAATAGAATCAAAGCGTCTGTTCCTCAAGTTACTTATGATTATTTGATATCAAAGGAAGGGAAATCACTGTTTCATGGATGAGATTTTACTCGCAAGGGAAATGCGACTTTATCGTGTGAGAGAGTGGATGGATCAGACGCATAAGCCCATCATTGTCATTAAGTCAAATACCCCAGGGGGGAATAAAAGACTTCAAGAAGCTTATCACCTTGTTTCCTTGTATGAAAAGGAACTTCAAATGGCGAAAATTATTTCCCAATCGTACTTTTACGATAGTGCAGATGGACCTTATGTTATTGGAGTTATGGAATCTAACGAAGCAATCCGTACGAAAAGAACATGCATGGAAATGGAAGAATCGACAGGGTTCGGACGGCTCGTGGATCTTGATGTCTATCAATCTCCAAATTCTTCCCTTTCACGAACGGACTTCGAATATCCCCCGCGGCGCTGTCTTCTTTGTGAGCGCCCTAGTTATGAGTGTAGCCGTTCCCAACGACATTCTAGTAATGATGTTCAAGAAGAGTTTCTTCGTATTTACCACTATGAACTGCGTAGACGCATCTTAAAAGTGCTCAACCAGTCCATCGAGATTGAACTTCAACTTGACAATAAATTTGGATTAGTTACTCCGACCTCTTCGGGGAGTCATCCTGATATGAATTATGATGTAATGATGCGCGCAAAAGATGCAATTCTACCGGGATTTCTCATACTATTTGAGTTGGGGTATCAAGCGAAAGAGATTACAAGCATTTGGGGAAAAGCCCAAAAAGTGGGCATAAAAATGGAACAAGATATGTTTCTTGCAACCCATGGAGTCAATGCATATAAAGGGCTTATTTTCTTGCTGGGGGGATTGATGGTGGCAGCAGGGTATGCCTTATCCCACCGATTACCGTTTTCAAACAGTTTTGATTTGTGTGCAAGGTTGATTGCACCTACTCAACAAGCATTGAATGATGAACCCAAGAGTTTTGGCGTCAAGGCTTACCAACAATATCATTTGATGGGTGTTCGTGGAGAAGCATTGAATGGATTTCCAACTGTTCGACATATCCTTGCAACTTCACCTCCTTTCGATGGGTTGAAGGAAACCCTGATTCGACGACGATTGTTTCAGTTTATGCAATATTGTAACGATACAACTTTATTGAAGCGTACGGGTTCCTATGAAAGGTATGAAGAAGTTCGTCGACACCTTCAAGCAATCTCCTTGGATGATGAAGCAGCCATCGAAGCGTTTCATCATCTCGCAATATCCAATGGATGGACCTTTGGGGGGGCAGCTGATTTACTTATTGTTAGCATTTGGACGGAACTAATGATGAAAGATTGGCTCGCAACTCCATATTTATCGATTTAAGGCTCGATTATTGTTGGAAATGGTTTTACAATATTCATAGAGAAAGAAGGGACTGATAGTCATGAAAACTGATGATGTAACACTTCGTTTTGACCCCAACTTTGTTGGGAGTATGTCTTCGCCAACTGGAACCATTCGTTTAGGTGATCAAGAGGGTGGTATGCAACCATACCATCTCCTTTATGGTGCCTTAGCTTCTTGTTTTTATGCAACGTTTCTTGGCGTTGTAGAAAAGAAACGTTTGACATTTTCGCATGCAGACATGAAAATTTCAGGAGTAAAACGAGAAACCATTCCCACGACATTGGAAACAGTAATCATTGAATTAATCATCCACAATGCAAGTGATGAGGCACAATTCCAAAAAGCCGCATTGTTAGGAGCCAAATATTGTTCCATTCATGAGACCATTAGTCGAGTTGCAACCATTGATCTTGTTGTGCGATTTTCATAAAGTTTCCATAAAAGAAAGAAGGATATAATATGCAACCAAAGTCTAATGCTCACGGGAAAGAAATCGTTCGAATTATTGGATTGATTGCTTTAATATGTCTGATAATCTTCTTGTTATCGATGCTAGGTAATGGCAATCCCAATTTTCAATTCTGGGGAACAGCAACCAATGAGATTGCTGCGGATGCTGGTAACAATTCCGTGCGTTCGCGCGCTAATTTTGATTGGACATTCATTGCCCTCTTTGCAGTTATTATTTATGTATACACAAGTGAAATCAAACAAAAGAATTATCAAGGATTAGTAGCTGGACTTGCTCTTTATGGAGTTCATTGGCTCTATGAAATTGCCAATGCTTTGATTCAAAGTGGAACGGGTTATGCGTTATGGACAGTGTCTCCAGAGAGCACTTCCTTTATCTTGTTAGTTGGCGTTTCATGGGAATTGTCGATGATGTTTTCGATTGCAGGGTTAATTATGGCCAAGCTGCTTCCATCCAATCCTTCGATGAAGATTCTTGGCATTAACAATCGCTGGGTCTTTGCTATCATGAATGCAGCCTTCTTTGCCATATTTGAAATATTCCTTGCGGGAACACCCGCCTTTATCTGGACCTATTCTTGGTGGGGTGCTATTCCAGTATTTATTACTACTTACATTCCTTTTTTCTTAGCTGCTTTCTTGCTTTATGACGCAAAGCCACGCACCCAAATCAAGTTTCTATCGATGGTATGGGGCTCTGTATTCTTGCTCTTAGTTATTTTCATCCCGCTTGGCATCATTTAATGGATTGTAATCAAAAGGAGATCATCAAATGGATATGCTTGCATATGTTAAAGCTCGCCGTGAGCCTGGGCTTGTACTCGAGCGACGCCCGATTCCTGATCAATTATTACCCGGAGAAGCTCTCATTGAGATCTTAGCTACTTCAATTTGTGGTACCGATGTTCATCTCTATAAATGGGATGCATGGAGTCAAAGACGAGTGAAACCGCCTTTTATCGCAGGACATGAATTTTCCGGACGTGTAGTGAAAATTGCGCCTGATGTCACTCGAGTCAAGGTTGGAGATATTGTATCAGCAGAAACGCACATTGTTTGCGGAACTTGCGAATTCTGTCAAAGAGGGGAATATCACGTTTGCGAAAACACCAAAATTATCGGAGTTGATACCGATGGGTGCTTTGCTCAATATGCCAAAATGCCCGTCTCCAATCTCATTGTGGATCATAGTGGGCTGGAGCCGAAATACTTATCAATCCAAGAACCACTTGGGAACGCCGTTCATACCATGCTTCATTTTGATGTAAACAATCGTTCAGTAGCGATTGTTGGTGCAGGTCCGATTGGATTAATG
>CAZVZF010000013.1:0-3633 GCA_964631095.1 uncultured Eubacteriales bacterium | reverse complement strand
ATGGGGGTAGCAATTGCTCGTGCAGTTGGTGCCAAACAAATCATTGCAATTGAGATTAATGAATATCGTCGTAACCTCGCCAAGAAGCTTGGAGCAGATTTAGTCATTGACCCCTTAAAAGAGGATGTCATTCAAACAGTATTACAAGCAACCAATGGGCGAGGGATTGATGTTGTTTGTGAATTTTCGGGAAACAAAAGCGCCATTGAACAAGCCTTTAAGTATGTGAAGGCTGGTGGCAAAATGTCGATGCTTGGGATTTCCCCACAAACCATAGAAATTGATTTGTCTAATGATATTGTATTCAAAGGAATTCATCTTTATGGAGTGGTAGGGCGTGAGATGTACCGCACATGGGAACAAGTCGCGGAATTGTTGCAAAACAAGAAACTTGATTTATCTGCATTTATAACCCATTTTTATCGTTTTGACCAAATGGAAGAAGCCATGGCCACGATGATGAGCGGAAACAGTGGCAAAGTCGTTTTAGTCGTAAAGGAGGATTTGTAATGGATTCGATGGAACGTCGTCTTAATGAATTGAGGGCTGCTGGGACCTATCGTGTGTTACCTATCAATGAAGGTCCTTGTGAAGCAGTGATTTCTTTTCAAGGTCGTCCTATAATCAATCTTACTTCCAATAATTATCTTGGCTTTGCTAACCACCCTCGTTTGAAAGAGGCCGCAAAGAAGGCGATTGATCGCTATGGTGTGGGCGCTGGGGCCGTGCGAACCATTGTAGGGAATATGACGATCCATGAACAACTGGATCAAGCAGTTGCTACTTTTAAGCGAGAAGAAGCGGCTGTCGTTTTTCAATCGGGATACGCATGTAACTTGGGGGCCATCCAAGCCATCGCTGATACAGGCGATTTGATTATTTCAGACGAATTGAATCATGCATCCATTATTGATGGCGTACGACTTTCAAAAGCAGATAAGGCAGTCTATCGACATTCCGATATGGTGGATTTAGAACGAATTCTTCAAGAACGTCGGGCCCAATATCGCGATGTCTTAATAATTACCGATGGAGTTTTCTCGATGGATGGAGATCTTGCCAAGTTACCTGAAATCGTTCGCCTTGCAAAGAAATATGGAGCCTTAACTTATGTCGATGATGCTCATGGCTCTGGAGTACTAGGAGAATCAGGGCGAGGAACAGTGGATCACTTTGGCCTTCATGGTCAAGTGGATTTTATCATTGGGACTCTTTCAAAGGCGATTGGGGCTGTAGGAGGCTATGTGTGTGGGTCCAAAGCGACAAGAGAATGGCTTTTGCATCGCGGACGCCCTATCTTATTTTCAACATCCTTGATGCCGGCCGCAGCAGCAGCCATTATGGAAGCTTTTACAATGCTACAAGAATCCAGTGAATATACAGACCGCCTATGGGATAATGCCCGCTTTTTCAAACACAAGTTAATGGAAAAAGGGTTTGATATTGGGCATAGTGAAACTCCAATCACTCCTATTATGATTGGGGAAGAAGCAAAGACCATGGCTTTTTCAAAGCGATTACTTGAACGAGGTGTGTTTGTCTCTGGAATTGTCTTTCCGACGGTTCCACTTGGCAAAGCTCGGATACGTTGTATGGTATCGGCTTTGCATGATCAAGAGATGCTTCGTCACGCAGTTGATATCTTGGCGGATATGGCCAAAGAGTTGGATATTATCTAAAAAAGCAAACTGGCATTGAAGATTGGTTCAATGCCAGTTTTAATCTGGTTATTTTTTGACGTAAAATCCGCCTGGTTGTTCTCGTAATGAGATCAATATATTTTTAGCTTGTGTGTAATGATTGAGAATCATTTTATGAGTTTCTCGACCGATGCCAGACTCTTTGTAACCACCAAATGGCGCACCAGCAGGGAAGGAATTATAGTGATTCACCCAAACGCGTCCTGTACGAATGCCTCGAGCTACGCGGATGGCCCGATTTAAATCTTTTGTAAAGACACCGCCCGCTAACCCATAAATGGAATCATTCGCAAGGTTGATAACTTCCTCTTCTGTCGAGAACTTAATGATGACGCCGACAGGTCCGAATATCTCTTCTTGAGCGACGCGCATTTGATTATCGACATCGACCAATAAGGTTGGTTTCATAAAATAGCCTTGGGCAGCGGAGCCTTCTAGAAGGCGTTCGCCCCCCACTAATACTTTGGCGCCCTCGGCTTTACCAATTTCAATATAGCTTAATATTTTTTTGATCTGTTCTTCACTGACTTGTGCACCCATTTGGGTTTCCCAGTTTAGTGGATCGCCCACCTTCACTGATTGAAACGCTTGTTTGGCCTTTTCAATGAATTGATGATAAATGGATTCATGAACAAAAATACGAGACCCTGCCGAGCAGACTTGCCCTTGATTGAATAGAATCCCCATTTGCAACCCTTCCATGGCAAGATCCATATCCGCATCTTCAAAGAAGATATTGGCTGATTTACCGCCTAATTCAAGGGTGGAAGGTATGATATTCTGGGCGGCTGAAATGCCGATTTCGCGGCCAACTTCCGTGGAACCTGTGAATGCAAGTTTGTGTAGTCCTTTATGATGTTTCATGTACTCACCACTTTTGGAACCGCGACCGGTCACAATATTTAAGACGCCTTTTGGAAGCACACCGTCAATGATTCTCATGAGTTCAAGAACACTCAGTGAGGTCATGCTTGATGGTTTTAAGACAATGGTATTGCCTGCAGCAAGCGCGGGTGCAATTTTCCAAGCAGCCATTAAGAATGGGAAATTCCACGGGATAATTTGACCAACGACGCCAATGGGTTCCCGTAAAATAAGGTTTAAGGTATGCTCATCGAGCATTGTTGAACTTCCTTCTTCTGCGCGAATAGCACTTGCAAAATATCGGAAATGGTCCACGGATAGTGGGATATCTGCCTTGGTTGTCTCGCGGATGGGTTTCCCATTATCCAACGATTCAACCGTTGCCAAGAAGTCGGTATTTTCTTCGATTAAATCCGCAATTTGATTGAGTAATTTTGCCCTTTCAGCAGGAGTGGTTTTGCTCCAAGTGCGGAATGCTTGGGTGGCCGATTCAATTGCTAAATCGACATCCTCCGGGGTAGCATCGGCAATTTCTGCAAGTCGTTCACCATTAGCGGGATTCATGGAGATGAGCCGTGTTTGATTGGCAGCATCGCGCCATTCACCATTGATATAGAGTTGATATTGTTGTTGTAGGGATACTTTCATAAGATTCCTTCCTTTCTATGTGTTCAAGGGTGAGCCCCACTCATAGTGAGAACACCCTTGGCTGGTTTAAGTCTAACATAAGCTTTTCAAAAGAAGGGCAGATATGCTCTATCCACGGCGTATCATTGTGTGGTGAAATGAGAAGTAAAAATCGATATAATAAAAACAAAGATGGGAAGCGATCAAAAATGGATCAAAGAAAACTAAGTTTAAAATTAGTGGCGCCAAGTCGAAAGTGGGGAAAAGAACTCTATACATACCGCGATGAAATGGTTGCGAATGGAGAAAAAGTTTTAAATGGGTGTGGGGGATTGGAACGATATAATCAGTTGGATGACTGGTTGGACCATCTTCAATCGTATGCTTGCCGCGAGAAAATTGATCCTTCGACCAAATACGTGGAAGGGAGTCAATGGCTCTT
>CAZVZF010000012.1:0-15442 GCA_964631095.1 uncultured Eubacteriales bacterium | reverse complement strand
TATCATTTTTTTGAAGTCGTGTTAAGGTGCAAGTGATAAATTATTGATGAACGACTCGATAAACCTCATTTTTGGATAAGCCATGGCGTTCCGCAATAGCTTTGATGGCATCTTTGGTAGTCATTCCTTGATTGATCAGTTCTTGAACGCTATGCATAATCTCAACATTGGAAAGAGTGGCCCGTGGTTCTCGCGCTTTTCCTTCGACAATGACGACCAATTCTCCACGAGGGGGATTGGCAAAGACGAGCAGCTGTAACTGCTCGAGCGTTCCTCGATGATAGGTTTCAAACTTCTTGGTAAGTTCACGGCAAAGACAAGCGTTTCGGTTGCCAAATTCAGTTTGAAGATCGAGCAATGTATCTTCAATACGATGCGGCGCTTCATAAAAAATGATGGTTTCCGGACGTGAAGAAAGTTCCGCCAACGCTTTACGGCGATCGCCCTGCTTCACGGGCAAGAATCCATGAAAGTAAAAATGATCAGTATCGAGTCCCGACCCCACTAAAGCATTAATGAGGGCACAAGCTCCTGAAATGACAACCACTTGGATCCCATGACGAATACAAGTGTGAATCACATGTGCGCCAGGATCCGAAATCCCTGGATACCCCGCATCACTCACGATTGCAAGGTCTTCTCCTTGGTCGAGTCGCTCCAAGAGTTTGAGAACCACACTGCGCTCATTATGTTCGTGGCACGACATTAATGGAGTTGAAATCTCAAAATGTGCAGTTAATTTCATGGTTTCTCGGGTGTCTTCGCAGGCAATTAGGGATACCTTACGCAAGGTATCAATGGCCCGCGGGGTCATCTCACTCAAATTCCCAATTGGGGTAGCAACCACATAAAGGGTTCCCTTAGGCATGGGATCCCCCTTCTTTCTTCATCTGTTCGGCGAGTTGTTCGCCATACAAACGCATCACTTCATCCAATTTGACCATTTCCATCACACCATGGTTTTCCAAACGTACTTGACGGGTTAGCACATTCACGCTGGTAATTTTGAAGAAGTCATTGTTATATTTCAAACGATATCCAATTTTAGGAAGCCCGCGTCGTAATTCCGAATAATCGTCATTTTCATATTTCAAGCAGCAAATTAATTTGCCGCAATGACCCGATAATTTTTGAATATTCAATGCCAAGAATTGATTCTTGGCCATGTTGATGGAAATACCATCAAATTCGCCCAAAAAGGTATTACAACAAAGTGGCAAACCACAAACACCGATGCCCCCAACAATCTTGGCCCGATCCCGAGTTCCGATTTGGCGTAAATCAATCCGGCATTTTAACTTCGAAGCTAAATCTTTGACCAATTCGCGAAAGTCTACTCGTTGTTCGGCAGTATAAGCAATCATAACTTTACTACCATCAAGCGTATAATCGGCCCGCAACAATTGCATCTCTAGTTTCATTCGCCGTACCGCTTCTCGGCTGGTCATCAATGCTTGGATGGCTAAATCGCGATAACGTTCATACGCCCGCTCATCGTCAGCAGTGGCACGTCGTAAAATGGGCTTAATCTCGAGCCCATTTTGGATGGATGAAAAGGGTTTGGGCGCCCAACGAACTACACCGAGTTCGATACCGCGTACGGTTTCCACAACCACTCGGTCTCCAGCGGAAAGGGTTCCCTCTGTGGTTGAAAAATAATAAGCCTTGGGTCCACCATCAAAGACGACACTAATCACAAATTCTGGCGTGGATGGTTGAGTTTCCATCGTGGTCATGGTTTCATCCATGGTTGATTCCTCCTTCTAGTAGCATTCGGTAGCACATCCGATCGAGTACGAGGGCGGGATTGACATTACTATCCAAACTTCCTCGTAACAACAGTAAATCTTGTAAAATTGTTCCCATCGTTGGCGTTCGTTGCATCAACAAACGATACGCGGGAAGTAGAGGTTCAAACAGCGGTACTTCTTGGGCACTACTACGTATCATATCTTTCCAAACAATGGCCAATAAATCAAGGTATAAGGCACATTCTTGGCGAGAAGTAAGGATACTCGCAACTTCGCGTTGGATCCAGAAAGGTAATCGTTCAGGGTGCTCACTCATCATCATCACGGTTTCGATGGCAGCATCTTTCAAACGATGAAATTGTGCATTGTCCAGCGCTTCGACCATTTGCTCGATGTCTCCGTATTGTTGGGCAAGTAAGGTAGCGTCGTTTCGATCATAACCACGAGCAACCGCTGCTTCAATCAAATAGCGGCGATCATGATTTTTCAAACGAATGGTTTGACAACGACTGACAATCGTCGGCAACACTTTCGTGATATTCTCCGTGGTCAAAATTGCCACAGTATGTTCCGTGGGCTCTTCCAAAAACTTCAATAAACTATTGATAGCGGAAGGTGTCGCCTGTTCCACCAAATGAAGGATGTAAACCTTATACCCATGAATTTCCAAAGCGGTACGGCTAAATTCATGCAAGACCTGTTCGATATCTTCTTTTTTGATGCTTCCTTGACGACCATCCAAATAGATATAATCCGCATAACTGCCGTCAGCAACCCGAATACAATTCATACAAGTTTCGCATGCCAAAGGTTCGGGGTGCTCACACAAGACACTTTGTGCTAAAAAAACAGCCGTTTCTTGAAGGGGGGCGCCTGGGGGTCCACTTAATAAATACGCATGAGAAACTTGCCGGTGCCGAAACGCTTGTTCCAACGTTTGATGGGCAATCGGTTGTGCCTCACGTAGCAACATTTGGACATTCATGCGCCATGCTCCTTGAAAAAGGCTTGAATTTCATGATAGGCGGCTTGGACGACTTGATCGATGGACAAAGAGGCATCAAGTACCCGAATTCGTTTGGGATCGCGTCGAACCAATTCGAGGTAACCTTCACGAACTCGTTGATGAAAGGCAGATGCTTCTAAATCCAAACGATTGACTTCTCGTTGATCATTGGCACGAATTCTTGCTAACCCTGTTTCAGCATCTACATCAAAATATAAGGTTAAATCGGGTAAACGATGTTCGGTAGCAAACAAATTAATATCCAACACCGCCTCGATCCCTAGCCCTCTTGCATAACCTTGATAGGCCAAGGAACTATCGATGAAACGATCACATAAGACATGGTGTCCAGTTTGAAGAGCCGGCATAATCGTTTCAATTAGATGTTGGCGACGTGAAGCAGCATACAATAAGGCTTCCGTTTTACGGTCCATTTTGGTATTGTGACGATCCAAAACAATCGAACGAATTTGTTCGGCAATTTCACTGCCACCAGGCTCGCGTGTATATACAAAGGAATGGCCAGCTTGTTGCAACAAAGGCATCAAGCGCTGGGCTACGGTTGTTTTTCCGCTGCCGTCTGGACCTTCAATGGTAATAAAAAATGGCATAGCGACTACTCCTTACGTGGTATTTGCACGCTTTCATTATAACAAAGCAACTAGGGGATTTCTATGAAAACCACCGGGAATGCATAGGAAGATTACGAGAAGGTGTGATGTCCGAAGAACTTACGACACATTTTGTTCAAAAATCGTAAACAAAAAGGGGAGAACTCCCCTTGATTCTTCTTGCTATAATTTGACGCTACGTCGACCTTCGATAGCCTTTAATAACGTAAATTCATCTGCATAATCCAGATTTCCCCCCACTGGTAATCCATAGGCCAATCGGGTCACTTGAATGGGATAACTCGCCAATCGTTTGGCGAGATACAAGGCCGTGGTTTCACCTTCGACGTTGGGATTAGTGGCAATGATAATTTCTTCAATATGTTCTTGTTCAATGCGTGTAAATAGACTTTCCAGATTCAGATCCTCGGGACCAATTCCGTTCATCGGGGAGAGCACTCCATGCAAGACATGATACTTTCCTTGATAATCACGAGCCCGTTCCAAGGCAAACGCATCTTTGGGCGATTGGACAACACAAACAATGGCACTCGTTCTTGCGGGGTCACGACATACTTCACACGTGCGTTGATCCGTCCATTGTCCACAAATCTCACAGGGGTGAAGTTGTTGTTTCGCTTCCATAATAGCGCTAGCAAACTGAGCAAGGTCTTCCGAAGAATAAGTGAGCAGTTGATAAGCCATGCGTTCCGCCGATTTGGTGCCAACCCCAGGCAATTTGCGCAAGGCTTCTACCATTCGTTCAAAAGCTAAAGGATAATTCATGGTGTCACTCCTTTATTTCAAGCGCATCGCCAAAAATGGAACGCATTTTGGCTTCGGCTTCGGAAACAAACGGCTCCTTCGATGAGGAATCGCCTGCTTGCGTAGCATCCGTAGGTTCAGCCCACTCAATCGGGAAAGGTTTGGGCAACTCATTTTGGCTTCGCAATTCGAGAAAACGCATGCGATAACGACGAAACTCGGCATCACTAATCGCATAAAAAACTAAGGGCCGATCAAACAATTCTTGGAAGAACTCTTTAATCATCGTTTGTTGCGCACAACGGTTGGCAAGATTGGCTTGGGCCACTTGTTCAAAACAAAGGAGAAATCCATCGGGAGCGACCGCCATAGGGGTCCCATCCATAAGAACTTTTACTGCATCACAATAGGCGGGATAGGACAAATATTGATTCAATAAAGTCCAACGGCCACGAACAAAATCCCGATCATCGTTGGTAGCTTGCACCATCACATTCAATATTTCTTCTGCCGTTACTTCCTTCCACCCATTGCCATTGTTGTTACGTTTCGTCGGTGAATCTACCGGTTCTTCTGTTGGAATCTTAAAAGTTTGAAACAGTACTTCATTGGGAGTCTCTTGAACAGTATCGCGAACCTTCTCTTCAACCTTTTCTACCTTTTTTTCTGGTTCTTTTTGGGTTTCCTTGATGACAACATTTACAGGTTGTTGAAGGAGGGGCTTCGTCTCTTGTGGAAGAGGAGCAGACGTCGATGGTCGTTCCTCTCTTGCGAGCGATTCGAAACGTTGTCGTTCCAAGGATGTCGGCGCTAACTGACATAGTTTTAAAACGGCAAGTTCAAAGAACGAGCGAGGGGTGTTGACCCGGCGATAATTGCCAAGTGCCTCGACTAAGATATCGATGGCTTGAAATGCTCGTTTCGTATCAAGAGTGTTGGTTAAGAATTCGACTTGGTCCGGTTTCAGAAGTTGTAAGGCATCCATGCGTCCAGTATTCAGATGCAAAATTACCTCTTTCATAATGTTCACTAACAAGGACGTAAAACGCACCAAATCAAGACCTCGTTCATCAAAATTCTCAACAGCCCGCAAAGCGGCGTGCATGTCTTGTTGTAAGATTTGTCCAAGAAAATCGAGGGTCTCTTCCATGGTGGCAACCCCATAGATGTCGCGAATATGCTGTGTGGTTAAATGATTGCCCGCATAGGCAATGGCCTGATCCAATATTCCCAAGGCATCACGCATACCTCCATCGGCTAAGGTGGCAACCAAATCCAACATTTCAGGTTCGTACTCAATTTTTTCTTCTTCGAGAACGATTTCAATCCGCTTTTTCATATCGTTGACGGAAACACGGCCAAAATCAAAACGTTGGCAACGCGAGATAATCGTGGGTGGTACTTTATGAACCTCGGTAGTGGCTAACACAAAAATAACATGGGCAGGTGGTTCCTCCAACGTTTTTAACAAAGCGTTAAAGGCGCCCGTGGACATCATATGAACTTCATCAATAATGTATACTTTGTATCGTCCATCAATGGGGGCATATTTGACTTTATCAATCAGATCGCGAACTTCTTCAACACCGTTATTGCTAGCGGCGTCAATTTCTACCACATCGGGATGCGATCCTTCAGCAATGGCTAAACATGAAGCACACTCGTTACATGGGCGTTCGCCCTCACCTTGACAATTGACGCCTTTGGCCAGCAATTTGGCCATCGTCGTTTTCCCTGTTCCTCGAGGTCCCGTGAACAAATAGGCATGCGCAATCTTTTGATCATGAATGGCATTTCGAAGGGTTTGTAAAATATACTTTTGCCCAACGACTTCCGCAAAAGTTTGGGGTCGATAAATACGATAAAGTGCTTTATATGCCACGCTGAATCACCTGCTTTCTTCTATTATACACGATGCTCGCTTGAGCTTCATGCTTTTTCACGGTTTCGTTTCGATCGGAAAAAACCTGTTAATAATGCGGCCGACTCTTGTTCCTTTATGCCTCCCGTCCACATCGGATGGTGGTTCACTCCCGGAAGTTCGAACAAGCGGGCCACCGAGGTGACACCCCCACCTTTGGGATCATAGGCGCCAAAGTAGACATGACGGATGCGAGTTTGGACAATCGCCCCACAACACATCACACAAGGTTCTAAGGTGACGTACAAATCACAGTCGGTTAAATACCACGATCCTAAGGCCTTTGATGCGGCGGCAATGGCATTGATTTCCGCATGAGAAAGTGCCGATTGTTCAGTTTCTTTTCGATTATAACCACGCGCCAAAACTTGGCCGTCTTTGACGATGACGCACCCCACAGGAACTTCATCAAGTTGCAGGGCATTTTGGGCTTCTTGCAACGCAAGATCCATCCACTGTTCATTCATGGGTGTCATCCTCCTTGGTGGAAAAAAGGCCATTGCACATACCTGAACCACTTAAGGCTGCTACCTTCCGGTCCTGACCTGGTTCATGGCAAGATATTGCAATGGCATATCCTAGTATACGCAATCTTGCCTAATATTTCAACCGTTATGTCGCGCTTGTTCGGCGCGAATTTCCGCCCAAACTTCCACAGCTAACGACCATTTAATGGCTTGTTGTCCAAGTTCAAACGCAAAAGTATGAACGGCGGTATCACTCGCAATTTCAATGTTTGCCCCTGCCCGAAATGGCAGGGAATCCAACCCTTGTAAAGGAAAAATAAGGGGGGCTTGATGATTCCCATCGAAACGAAGTTGAGTTTCGGTCATGGTCAATAATCCTTCTTCCGGTGGCATCTTCTTCATGATTCGTAAATCGGTCACTCGATGTGTCACCACGGTTTGAAGTTGAAGCGGTGCTTCTTCCATTTGGGTACGCAAACGTTGTTTTTGGAGATCCACCCATGAGTGAGGGGATGACGGATTCGCTCCCTCTTGAAAATAGCCATCTGCTTGCAACGTCCATTCACTTTGACAGTGCTCACAGAACAGTCGGTCGCCTTGACTTCTTAGTTCATATTCATGGTGGCATACCGGACAATGATAGAGAATGTTCTCCAGTCCTTCTGCGAGTTTTTTTCCAACATAGGATTCACGAGAGGGGGCGTGCTGATAAGCATCGTATTGAGTGATGGTATTGCAAACGGCCAAGATTTCCTCAAACGAGCGTGATTGCAAGTCTTCTTTGGTCAACAATCGCTGGATTCGCACATGGACAGGGCCATAACGGCGAAAACGAGCCCATTTGGGTTTGATAAAATAAGTGCCCGCAAGCGTCGCCCCATAAACAGGAACTCCCCATTTTTTTAGAAGTTTCACCAGTGCAGGGGTTACCGATCGTCCTTCTCCTACCGTAGACAACCGACCCGTAGGGAAAAGAGCTAAACGCCCCCCTCGCTGAATGACACCGGTCATCGCTCGTAGCGAAGCCAAATCCGTATGGTACTGAAACTTACGAATGGCGCCTAATTGGTGAAGCAGCCACCGCAATCCTGGAATGCGAAAATAATCGTATCCTCCTACAAAATTTAAAGGGATACGCTGCAAAACATAGGCCAAAATAAGAGGATCATAAATCGCGGCATGATTGGCTAGAATTACCAAAGGACCTTGCTCATGTTCAATGTCTCCTACGTCCATTTTCAATTTCATACGGCGACGAAGAAAGGAGCCAACTAGCAAAGGACCTACTCGATAGAGCCATGGAGCGGGTGGCTGGGGGGTGCCTTCTGGACTATGTTTCGACATACCATCGCTCCTTATCTATGTGCTTTTATTATAACGATTCCCCAGCGAAAAAAAAAGAAAGCAATCATGCTTTCTTAGAAACGTTGTAAGGTCCCTTGCCAATCGTACACCGAACCAAAATCAACCAGGTGGGTATATCCTTGTTTCGCCAACCACTTCGCCGCAACCCGGGAGCGTGAACCTGACAAGCAATACAATCCAATGGGCTGATCGAGCCGAGGAAACCATTGTTGATAGCGAGCGGTTAATTCTTCCAAGGGATAATTTTTTGCGCCAGGCAGGTGCCCAGCTTGGCGAAATTCCTGGGGCGTTCGCACATCCACTAGAAGAAAAGTTGACGTGGTTTGATACTCTTGCCAACGATTGATATCTTCCCGACGAAACGCCGGAGCCTTCTTTAAAAAATCAAACATGATTTATCCTCATTTCTTTGTGCGATTCGATTGTACCATGCTCCGAAAGAATTGCCCTGCAAAATGCACTCCCATATAAAAAAGAGAGCGGTTATCGCTCCCTTCGAGTTATAGATTGTATAAATCGTAAACAATACTTAAGGCCAACCCAAGTTCGATGTGCTCAATCGCTTTCGCAATCATTGGAGCCACGGATAGAACCTTCACTTTTCCGTTGCGCATATGCGCTGGTAAGGGAATGGTATTGGTGGTAATGATTTCAACAAAAGGCGAAGCTTCTAGCCGTTCATGAGCGGGTCCTGAGAATATCCCGTGGCTGCATACGGCATAGACCGATTCGGCGCCACTATCCATAATGGCTTTCGCACCGGCAGCAATCGTTCCGGCCGTATCAATAATGTCATCCACCATCACTGCGGTTTTCCCTTTAACATCCCCGATGATATTCATCACTTCGGAAACATTCGGTTGCGGACGCCGCTTGTCGATAATGGCAATACTCGCATCCAAGAAGGTTGCTAATTTTCGAGCGCGGGTGGCTCCTCCGTGATCGGGGGAAACGACGACAATACTTTTTCCAGCAAGTTTACCCTTCAAGTAGCGAGCAAACAAAGGAATGGCCGAAAGGTCATCGACGGGGCAATTGAAGAATCCTTGAATTTGGGGAGCATGCAGATCAAGCGTCACCAAGCGACTAATTCCAGCGGTTTCTAGTAGATCGGCCACCAAACGTGCCGTGATGGGTTCGCGAGCTTTCGCTTTGCGATCTTGGCGAGAATAACCATAGTAGCCAATAACGACATTAATTTCGCGAGCAGAGGCGCGTTTCAACGCGTCCACAAACACGAGCAACTCCATCAAACGTTCCGTAACTGGTGGACAAGTGGATTGAATGACATACACGTTTTTCCCGCGTACGGATTGTAAGATGTCGACAATAATTTCGCCATCTGCAAAATGCTTAACCTCACATTTACCGAGTTCGAGCCCAAGATTTTGGACGACTTCTTCGGCCATCTCGATGTTCGATGTTAAGGCAAACACCAGGGTTTTTTCTAACATACGATCGCCTTCCTCCCCGGGCAGTGCGCCCCCTTGAAGAAAATCTTTCTTCCGTATGAATTTTACTACAAATCATCGAAAAAATCTACCTTTTCCCCCCATGAACTTGAGTTTATTTTCGAAAACGGGTGACCTGCACAAAGGGGGCATACGATTGCAAGACATTCGCACATTGCTCCGCAACGAGGGCGGAATGGGTGAATCCTGCAAGACAGGAGCCACTCCCACAAACAAGCAGGGCATCGAATCCCATGGTCTTCATCGTTTGATACAAGCTCGCCATATCGGGCGATAAATCTAAGGCGGCCCGTGTCAAATCATTATGCATCGCTTGTTGAATGTGATGGGGATCATTAGATAATAACGCTTTCACCATCGAGGGACGCTCAACCAAGGGATCGTTACGCAGATCCCATTGGTGATAACAAGCTCTTGTATCCACCCCGCTTCTTGGTTTAGCAAGCACAATCCATGGCTGATAGGTTGAAACAAGCGGCGTCACTTGTTCTCCTACTCCTTCGACCCATGCAAGCTTGCCGACGAGGAAAAACGGGACATCCGAGCCAAGAGAGGCTCCCAAATGCAACAGTTGTTCTTCGTGTAAGGGAGATCCAAGACAAGCATTCCCAAGACGCAAGGCTTGAGCGGCATTGCTACTACCTCCTCCTAGTCCTGCTTGTAGGGGAATGCGCTTAGTCAATTCAACCTTCCAACCCCCCAAATAATGAGCTTCCTTGGAAAGTGCAAGCAAAGCTTGCGTCACAAGGTTGGTGGAACCATCTTGTAAATCAGGATGGTTACAACGCCACTGAATGCCTGGAGTTGCCTTCGTTTCGACCGTCAAATCATCATGAAGGTCCAGTTCGACCATGACACTGCGCAAGGGATGATATCCATTGGCGCCTTTGGGAAACACATCCAAACGCAAATTGAGTTTGGCATAACTAGCGGCTTGCATGGAAATATCCCTCCTTCGTAAGATGCTCGACCAGCCGAACAACTTCTGAAAATGGTAAAGCTTCGGGTCGAATGTGAGGATTCAGCTGATGGTCGATCAACCATTGAACGGTGTCCGTTTTACTCGCAAACAACGATTCCAAATTATTAGTCAAGGTTTTTCGGCGTGCCCGAAAAATGTGCCGTACCAAGGGGCCGAATGATTGATGGACAGGGACATCATAGCGGGTTGGATGTAAGGTAAACGCCACAATCGTTGAATCCACGGTGGGTCGAGGAATAAAATCATTTTTAGATACTTCTTTGACTTTTTCGAAAGTGGCATAGAATTTGGAAAACAGCGTTAATTCATTTTCATCCTTGCCACCTTCACTTGTTAGTAATCGGCGTGCCACTTCTTTTTGCATCATAGCAAGACATCCCACCACCGGCAAAGGTGAGGCAAGAACATCCAATAAGATGTCGCTGGTTAAATAATAGGGTAAGTTGGAGACAACGACCACTGGATGATTAGGGTGACGAGTCGCAAGAGAGCGCCAATCATATTTGGTGATATCTGACTCCACAATTTCCAAACGTGGGGTCGATGCGAACGTTTGCTTCAGCAAGTCGACCATGACTCGATCAATTTCAATGGCATAGGTATAATAAGCTCGAGTGGCCAAAGGTTCGGTCAATGCTCCTAATCCTGGGCCGATTTCAATGACAACCGTTTCCTGGGTAATCAACGGATGCTCCGCGACAGCAAGTGTTGCTGACTCGTTAATTAAAAAATTCTGCCCAAAACTTTGCTTGGCGCGAATTTGATGCGATTGCAACAACGTCATCGTTGTTCTTTTATCCGCAATTGGCATTGTCTTCACCATCCCATCGCTTGTTGAATATCTGCTTGTCGTAATCCTAAGGCATTCAAGCGTTTCCATAACGTTTTCGCACTGCCGTGTCCTAATCCATAATGAGCAAACACGGCAAGGCGCCGTCCCGCAGCATCGTTGGTCCCCACCAATCCTAAATCAAAGAATTCTTGATACGATAAGGTGTTCACTGCAGGCGTTGATAATACAACTGCTTGATGCAAAGCAGCCAGTATCGTTTCAGAATGGGCGTGCTCCACCCCAACTTTACGAGTGGTTCGGGCCAATTCCTTGGGAACAAATGCATGGATGGCTTGGGGTAACAATGTCTGCAATTGCTTGCGTATTTGTTCACCAGGAACATCGGGGTCGGTCAAAATAATGAAGGTTCGTCCTAAACGAGCATACGTAAGTAACAAGCGTTGAACCTCCTCGGGAAACGAACTTCCTTCGGTCGCAACAAATGTTGCATCGATAAACTGCGACAAAGCGGCAATGTCGTGTCGCCCCTCCACTACTATAATCGCATCGAGTTGCAGTTTATTCATCGAGTTGAAACAGCCGCCGCGCATTGGCGGTCGTGACAAGTGCGAGTTCTTCATACGAACAATCGCGCAAGGTTGCAATCGTATCAGCAATCAATGGTAACATCGAAGGCTCATTGATTTGCCCGCGATGCGGATGAGGAGCAAGATAGGGACTATCCGTTTCAATCAATAAGCGCTGAGCGGGAACCATTTTAGCAACTTCTTTCGGCACACGTGCATTTAAAAAGGTGACGGGTCCTCCTAATGAAATATAAAAATTAAGCTGAATAAATTTTTGAGCCATTTCCGGCGTCGAACTAAAGCAATGCATGACGCCTCCGACTTGATCCGCCTCTTCTTCATATAAAATTTGATACGTATTTTCAATGGCCTCTCGGGAATGAATAATGAGCGGGAGACGGTGGCGTTTGGCCATTTGAATGAATCGACGAAAGGCTTGTGCCTGAACATCAGGCGTCACATCTTTCCAATGATAATCCAAGCCCACTTCGCCCAAAGCGACAACTTTCGGATGGGCAAGCATGGCTTCAATCACGACCATGTCGCTGGCTCCTGCCCGATGCAACTCGCTGGGATGAATACCAATCGCAGCATAGACTCCTGCCAATTGATCTGCCACTTCAATGGCCCGCTTGGAGGTTTCTAAATCATAGCCAACCGTCACAAATTCTTGCACACCTGCTGCAAGGGCCTTTTGGTAATAGTCTTGCAGCCGCACATACAAGCGCGGAGCATTCAAATGCGTATGAGTATCAAATAAATGCATAGGGAGTTCCTCTTTTCTGTTATTTGCCCACACAGAAGCGAGCGAAGATTTCGGCTTCTACATCGGGTTGGGTTTGTTCACCTAACAATTCGGATAAGGCGTTGAAGGCTTGATGGAGATCAATCGCCACCAAATCCACAGGTTGATTGGCATCAGCTGCTTGCTTGGCATCTTGTAACGATTGCCAGGCACGCTGCAACAATCCAATTTGGCGAGGATTGGACAAACGAGGAATGGATAGCGTTTCGGTGGTAGTAATTCCAAGCGCTTCGACCATGGCACGTTCCAAGGTCTTGGTTTCTTTCAGTTTGGCACTAACAATGACTCCTGGTTTGGTTTTGGAACTAAGATCCCGCTTGTTTTGGACAATCAAATGCGGTTTATGCGTCAGTCGTTCTAAGAAAGCCTGTTCTTCGGCATCTTCGCCATCACGGATATCTCTTACCCATAATACAAGGTCTGCTTCTTCCATCATTTGAAAACTTTTTTCAATCCCAAGTTGTTCGATGGATTCCGCTTCTTTCCGAATCCCTGCCGTATCCAAGAACAAAAAGGGGATTCCATGAAATACTGCTTGTCCTTCCACCACATCACGAGTAGTTCCAGGAATCTCGGTGACGATGGCTTTCTCTTCACGAATCAAGGCATTCAATAAACTGGATTTCCCAACGTTGGGACGTCCCACAATCGCAACTTTGATGCCATTACGTATGGCTCGACCCACCGTCGCTTCTTGCAAGGTTTGGCTTAACTCAATCATCGCTTGCTCCAAAGGAAGCCGCAATGCCGCTAAGGTCATTTGTTCAATATCATCGTATTCCGGATAATCAATATTCACTTCGATGGTTGCTAACACCTGAAGTAAGCTTTGGCGCAAGGCTTGTACACGAGCAGAAACTGCTCCTTGAACGCCCTGCAACGCCAAGTTTTTGGCCGATGTGCTTCGTGCCTGAATGGTATCATTGATGGATTCTGCTTGAATCAAATCAATTTTCCCGTTCCAATACGCACGATTGGTAAATTCACCTGGTTCGGCAAGACGCGCACCATAACGCAAACAAAGCGTCAACACTTCATTTAGAATAAGCACATTCCCATGGCACGAAAATTCAATGACATCTTCTCCTGTATACGAGTGTGGTGCACGAAAAGCGCTGATAAGCACATCATCGACGGGTTCATGTGTATCTGGATGGGTTAACGTGGCACGCACCAATTGGCGACTCGCTGGGGATAAGGGAGCTCCACGCAACGTTTCCGCTATCGTAAATGCTTGGCGACCGCTCATCCGAACGACACCAATGGCACTCATGAAAGGGGGTGTTGCTAACGCAACAATGGTATCAAGAATCATGGTCCCCCTCCTCTCTTGTTATCATTATAGCAAATAAAAAAGAAACTGCGGGATGCCGCAGTTTACTTTTCTTCCACATAACAAATCGTAATTTGACGACGATGACCAGTCCCTGAACTTTCGGTGCGAATGTTATTGAATCCGCCTAGGGCATTGTGGACCACACGACGTTCGTCTGAACTCATGGGATCTAAGACCGCATTGACATGGGTGCGTTGCACCTCTTTGGCAATACGCTTAGCCATACGTTCAAGCTTGGCATATTTTTCATCTTTGTAGGAATTGATATCCAACAAGATGCGATAATACTTTTTGAAGTGATAATGGACAGCACTGCGAACGACCTCGTTGTAGGCTTGTAAGGTGCGTCCATTCTTGCCGATAATTACTGCATTGTGCGAAGTGTTAAAAGAGATTTTGATAATGCCATCTTCCAATACGCTATTGGATTCAAAGCTAAGGCCCACATCTTCAATCAAGGTCCGTAAATACTTTTCCGCATATTCGATGACATCGGAAGGTAAGTAGACGGCAATGGTCGCCGATTTGGAAAACAAACCTTTCTTTTCTTCGGTCACTTCGTAATTCAACTCTTCGGCGGAAATGCCATATTCGCGTACGGCGAGTTCAATCGCTTCTTCTACGGTTTTTCCACTAAACTTTTTCATGCGCTTTTCCCCCTCATTCCAAGTTTATTCCGGAAGAGGAGCGATTGCAACACGGTGAATAAGGATGAAGCGATCCAATAGATGGTCATGGCGATAGGTAACACCCAACCAACCACAACAATCATCACCATAAACACATAGGTCATGGTATTTTGTTGACTGGCCGCATTGTGAGCCCGTGCATCTTCCGCTTGGCGGCTCTTGTTTAGCCAACCAGGTAATTTCATGGATAGAAATTGTAGTCCAATCATTAAGGCAAACATAATAATCGAGAATACGTTAAATTGCATAATACCCACACTGAGGTTTTGTCCCAAACTCACTCCAAATAAAGTTCCGGTCCGAAGCACCATGGTGGATTGCACCGCTCCATAAATGGCGATGAAGATGGGTAAGGTTAAGAATGGTGAGATTAACGAAGATAAGGGATTAATCTTATGCTTCTTATAAAGAGCCATCATTTCTTGCGCTTGAGCATTACGAGTGGCAGGATCTTTCGAATTGCCATATTTCGCTTGAATGGCACTGAGCTCGGGTTGCAACATTTGCATTTTTTGGGCAGCGATGGTGGATTTCAAGGACGCGAGCATCGTAATTGCCCGAACCACAAACGTCACGGCAATAATGGCGATAATCTGGGCCAAACCATCGATGCCAATCAGATTGGTAATCCATGCCAATGTCATGGAAAAAGGATAGACAAGGACCCCTTCAATAAGCCCTCGTGTAAAACCAAAACTCCAATCCTTGGGTTGCACCATGACTCCGGTAATAGGGTCAACAGTAGGTTCTAAAACAATACAAGCTTTAGGGTGACTCCGTGAATAGAGATCATTCACATAATCACTTTTTTGAATTTCGGTTTTGGTCGCCCAATCTTCAGGTTGGACATAGGCGTCAGTGCCGGTGCCTTCATCGAGCATCACGCGCAATTCCGTTTTAATCGCTGTCATTT
>CAZVZF010000011.1:0-15526 GCA_964631095.1 uncultured Eubacteriales bacterium | reverse complement strand
TGAGCTACTATGATGAGCACGCCGATGCATATATCCAGGGTACAGCCTCTGTGGATATGGGAGGTCAGTACGACCTCTTCTTGCCCCTCCTCAAGGGCGGGGCCTCCATCCTCGATGCCGGCTGCGGCAGCGGCCGGGACAGCCGGATCTTTCTCGATCGGGGTTATCGAGTCGAAGCCTTTGATGCAAGTCCTGAGATGGCGAGGGCGGCCAGTGAACTCACCGGCCTTCCGGTACGCCAGCTGCGCTTTCAAGAGATGGAACATCATGGGCAGTTCGATGGCATCTGGGCCTCGGCTTCCCTGCTCCATGTTCCCCGGGCAGAACTCACCGATGTTTTTGGTCGCCTTCACCGTGCCTTGAGGCCAGGTGGGATCCTCTATGCGTCCTTCAAGGAGCGGGAGGCCGACTTCGTCAGTTTAGAGAGGACCTTTACGTGCTTTACCGAAGAAGGTCTGCGAGCCTTCATCGAACAGCTCGGTTTGTTCACCATTGTAGATTTGCAGCACAGCCGTGACCTGCGCCCTGGGCGGGAAGAGGAGCGGTGGCTCAATGCGGTGCTGAAGAGAGATGAGCCATCAATCTGTTAAAATTTCCAGCCCCTTGATGAATTCAACTAGGACTTACACCTGAAATTAAAACCTGTAAAGAATTTGGTAACACAAAAATTATACAATTTTCACTCGTTGTACTGAGAGATTACTAATACCTATCAACATCGAGTAATAAAAATTTCTATAAAAGATACCTTAAAGCGTAGAAATAAATTCATTGACAACCAATATCTTCAGTGCTACATTTTTAATAGTTTCTAAATATAATTTTAGTGAGCTAAAAAGGAGGAGCTATGAAAATTAGCAAAAAGTCAGTGTTAGTGGTGTTAGTGTTTATGCTAATGGTAGTTAGCGTTATTGACGCAGCGGGACAGAAGGAGGCTCCAAAAAAAGATGTCCAAGAGTTGGTAATTTGGTGTAAACGTGAAACAGCAGTGAATAACTGGACACAAGAGGTTGTGAAGCGCTTCATGGAAGATAATCCAGATGTCAAAATCACTTTGGAAATTTTCCCCGAAGTTGCTGGTTACAACACAAAACTGCTTACAGCGTTGTCAAGTGGGGGTTCTGGTGGGCCGGATCTTTTTGATTTGAATGAGAGTACATTTGGTGCATACGAACCTAGAGGAATGCTAGCACCTCTGGATTTGGTTGCTGCGGGTTATAGTACACAGAGCGATTTAGAGAAGAATTGGCTCGCAGGGTCACTCAATCCTTTTAAAAATCCTAACGGCCAGATAATGGGCCTCCCATATGAGCTATCAACATGGCAATTGTTCTTAAACATTGATGAATTCAAACTAGCAGGATTGGATCCATTGAAAGATGCCCCAAAAACTTGGGACGAATTCTACAAATTGGCTGAAAAGTTGCATAGAAAAGATGCTAGAGGTAATACGATAGTTAAGGGCTATCAGCTCCCATTTGGAACAGCCCATGGCTGGTATTTAATTATTTTTGAGCCAATGTTGTGGCAGCAAGGAGGTTCGGTATTTGATGCCAATCAGATGTCAGCAATTGATTCTGACGCAACGAGACGCGCTTTTGATATGTGGGATAAGCTCCATAATAGGCTCGATACAGGATCAACAAGTAGCTTAATTGCGGGAACTAATCCGGTGGATTATGAATTTGCCAACGGTCTTTCAGCAATGTCTGTAGCTGGTCCATGGGCTCTCGGATCGTTGAAAGATGCGGCCAAAGAGCATGGAAAAGACACTCTGTTTGAATATACCGTAGTCCCTCTTCCACAAATTGATCAAAACAACAAGTTTGTGGCAATGAATTCATGGGGTTGGTTTGTCAGTGCTCACAGCCAAAAGAAAGATTTGGCTTCAAGATTTATCGTTTATTATTCTGACCTGTCCCTTGAAGGTTACCTCAGTGGTGCCCCAATGACTCCTCGGCTTGATGTTCTCGAATCTGAGAAAGCAAAGGAAATGATTGGTTATGATGCATTCATGGAGGGCATGGGATATTCTAAGGCGAGAGAAGGGTCTCCATATTACGATGAAACGGGAACACGGATAAAGGCCGCATTGGATGAAGTAGTGTTACTTGGAGCAGACAAGGACGCAGTCATTAAAAAGCTTCATGATGAGATTAATCGAATCCAAAGTGGCAAGTAACATGTTTGGTGGATTATGACTACTGCCATACCATTTTCAGGTAGAATGGTATGGCAGGTTTTATGTTTTTCACCAACACTATGGTAGCGTAATATTTCTAGTTTTCTGGTAAAATTATGAAGCGTATACCAGACTAGAGATGTAAGCAGATGGTTGCCTATGAACATTAACCATATTTGATAGCATGAAATGTGGCTCTTAGATTGGAGAATTCAAATGAGCAAAATTAAGCCAATACACGCAAAAGGGAGAGGTTGGATAACCGTACATGAAAGAAAATGGGGATGGTTTTTTATTTTTCCAGCCTTCGTGTTTATGTCTTTGTTTATGCTATATCCAACACTAAATGCCTTTTATTTGAGTTTTTTCAAGTATGAAATTGTAAGTAAACCGATTTTTAATGGAATAGGCAATTATCAGAGATTTTTTAAAGATCAGGATTTTTGGTATTCCTTCAAAATTACTTTAATATATGTCTTTAGTACTGCTGCAATTATTACAATTTTATCTCTAATATCTGCCCTTACGATGAATTTACAATTAAAGGGTCAAAGCATCTACAGGACAATCTTTTTTCTTCCGAGTGTTATGTCATTAGTTGCAGTTGCTATCATTTTCAAAGGTATTTTCCATCAAAGAGGTTTAGTTAATTACTATCTATCCTTGTTTGTAACCAGCGATTTTAAACCAATTCAGTGGATTTCACAAATGCCTTATGCTCTAATTGCAATAATCATAGTACGAGTATGGAGAGCATTCGGTTTTTTCATGGTGATTTTTCTGGCTGGCCTACAAAACATACCACTTGATTATTATGATGCATCAAAAATTGACGGATGTACTGCTCTAAAACAATTTAAGTACATCACTTTACCATTACTTACACCCACCACAGTCCTTGTCTCGTTGTTGGCTGTTGTGAATGCTTTTCAGGCATTTACTGAGCCTTACATCATGACGGGAGGTGGGCCAGCTGATCGTACTCGAATTCTGCCAATAATGTTATATGAGATAGGATTTAGATATTTCAAAATGGGAGAAGCTGCAACACTGTCGATCATCATTTTTGTCGTCATAGGAATTTTTTCCATCATTCAATTTAATTTTAATAGAAAATATAAAGTTGAATATTAATTTGGACCAGTAAAGGTGAAAACATGAGAACAGTAGTGTGGTTTTTAATAAATATGCAGGGTAGGAAACCCTCTCGACAAGACCTAACTTGTACTCGGTGCTTGGCCTTCGAGTCGAAGCAGCGAGGTCAGGTTGATATGTAGGCAAAGAAATATCGGAGCAGTAGGCCGTAAGTTGGAGTGATTGAACACCGCGCTATTCTAGTAACTGAGTGATGGTGCTATCCCAAAAGTAGCAACCAGCAAGAATCGTTCGTAATGAGAATAGCGAGAGCACAGAGAATTCATTGGAGCTTAAGAGCACGGAGAACATAAGAAATAGATCAAGCAAACTTGGATGGTGTTGGTTTCTTGGGCGTTGGACAAAGGAAGAAGATAAGGCAATGAGTCAGAAAACCGTATAGGGTATCAGAAGTTGGATAGGAAAACAGTTTTGGGGAGTCGATGCGGTTGATAGAGGGACACCAAAGAGTACGAGCGCTGATGCACTGGCTGAACTTCCCCTCCCACGAGGACAAGCTTGTACAGGAAGCAACAGCCATAGCGTTAGTGGAGGCGTGGAGTCGCGGTTTCTGCATTGTAGGGGTGCTGAAGGTGAAAGGATACTAGGCCTTCTATAGGATTAACGGGAATTACGAGGGATTCGACAAGTTCTACAGATATATCCCGTTGTTATTGCTCAAGGCTCTACACTGAAGGGAGCAGAAACACTTAATCACTTGGGAAAGGTTCGAAAAGATATGAGGAACGAATGCAAAGACAAGGATCTACATTGACATCTGAAAACCTACGAATTTTCGGTACCAGGAGTCGTGTGTGTTAATAGGGCACGTACGGTTCTTAAAGGGGCATGTTTTCTGCCATTGTTGATAATGAAAGGAGGTAGATAGTATGTCTACTGTACAAGGTCTCAATAAATGTATGAAGAACTTTTTCACTCATATTATCCTTATCTTCTTTACAATAATCTTGCTGGCACCGATCGGATGGGCTATTTCTTCATCATTTAAGCCTATCGGAGAAATATTTAAATTTCCCATGAATTGGATTCCAGAGAACCCAACACTAAATAATTACATCGATGGATGGCGTGCGGCTAACTTTTCAAGGTACTTTCTTAATTCAATAATTGTAACATTAATATCAACCATTAGTGTTTTATTGTTCTGCTCAATGGCAGGTTATAGCATCAGCAAGTTTAATTATCCTGGGAAAAGGACATTCTTCGCGTTTGTTATAGCCACTATGATGATTCCAATCCAAGTGAGAGTCGTCCCATTATATTTGATAATCCAAAGATTTGGCTGGATCAATACTTATGCCGGATTGATTGCGCCAGTCATGGTGACGTCTATTGGTATTTTCACGATGGTTCAATTCATAAGCGTAATACCTAAAGACTTAATAGCATCCGGGCGAATAGATGGTGCTGGTGAGATTACCATTTTTTTCAAGATAATAATACCGGTGAGTAAGTCGGGCTTAGCTGGCCTCGCGATAATTAATTATATGGCAGTGTGGAATGATTATTTCTGGCCTTTAGTAGTTGTTAGCCGTGATCGAATGAGGACAATTCCCTTAGGATTGGATTATTTTTTGGGAGAATATTTTACAAATTATGGTCAGTTTTTCGCTTTATCAATGATTGTCATTTTACCAATGGTTATTGTCTTTTTGATTTTTCAAAGGCAATTCATTGATAGCGCAATGCTTTCTGGAATGAAATCCTAACTGAACACGCTCTATAACGATTCACGTACTATTTAAGGTGGATACAGTATAAGACACATGATGAAAGAGAAAATAATATATCGCTGCTCGTTTGGTTGTTATAAAATTTTTCTCAGATTATATTTGCTGTTTTTTACGATCAGAGAGTGAGGTTGAACTAATCAATTTGAATCTGAGCGTATTTAATACAAGGCACTATTTATGTGTAGGAGTGATTTTATGGATACAGTAAGGATCGAAGCAGGGGTTTTACGTGGAACTATTGGCCAGTTGTTAGACAAATACGCCTGTGAACAAGAAGTTTCTAAATGTATAATAGATATGCTTGTAGAAAGTGAATTAAGTGGGGTAAAGACACACGGGATAAGACTGTTGCCAATTTATCTTAAACGCATTAGGGATGGATCAATCAACAAATCCCCAAAAATTTGTTTCTCTAAAAAATTTCCTGCTATAGGATGCCTAGATGGTGACGATGGACCTGGGGCTTTTGTTGGCACAAAGGCGTGTGAGCATGCAATAAATTTGGCTACAGAGTTTGGAATAGGTGCAGTTTCTGTAAGAAATTCAAGTCACTTTGGACCAGCAGGATATTATTGTCGACTTGGGTCAACAAAGGGTTTCATCACAATTGTCACTACTAATGGCTCGCCTACCGTAGCACCTACTGGTTCTAAACAACCATTCTTTTCAGCTACACCTATTGCTATAGGAACACCTACCAGTGAAGAAGATTCAATTATCTTAGATATTGCTCTTTCAGTGAGTTCAAGGGCAAGAATACGCAGTTTTGCTCAACAAGGAAGAGCAATTCCTTTGAGCTGGGCTCTGGATGCTAAGGGAAATCAAACAGACGATGCGCTATCAGCCTTGAACGGATCCTTGCTCCCCATTGGTGGCTACAAGGGATATGGATTGTTACTAATGATGGAAATTCTTATTGCTATTTTGGGAGGAGCTTCAATTGGACCGGATGTTTCTGATCTCTATGAAGATGTATCAAAACCACAAAAATTGGGACACATGGTTATCGCTATTCGAATTGATGCTTGTGTAGAACAATCTTTTTATTTTGAGACGTTGAATCGTCTTATAACGACTATTAAAAATTGCAATCCAATTAACGAAGGGGAAGTAATACGTGTCCCAGGAGAGAACGCCAATCAATTACGCAAAGAACAATTAGAAAAAGGGATTGAATTAACAAAAGAAGCAATCGATGGAATTAATAATGAACTGCGCAACGTTGGTTTGTACCAACTTCAAATCGGTCTTAAATAATAAGAACAATGTGGGGCAAGATGAAAAACACTGTTGAATATGAATCATTTTATTTATTGTTGACAAAGCAAATATTACCATTTTGGGAGCGTGCTGTAGATTTGGAAAATGGGACATATGATATTGATGTGGATGAAAGAGGAAACGTCATAAAGCATGATTATAAACATTTGACTAGTATCTCTAGGTTAGTGTTTTCTTTTAGCAGAGGATACAGGCTTACGCAATTAGAAAAATATAGGAGGTTAGCTGAAATTGGTGTTGCGTTCTTAACTACACACTTACATGATGCGACATACAAAGGTTTTTTCCGTAGGGTTAGAGCAACTGGGGAGGTTTTAGATTCAAACAAATGCCCCTATGCCAATGCTACAGCAGTATATGCCCTAGCTGAGTTTGCAAGCATCGTTGATGGAGAACAGAAAGCACAGAGCTTGGCTCTGGCCGAAGAGACGATGAATTTTCTCATGCGGTACGCCTATGATGATGAATTTGGTGGATTTTTTGAAGAGCTTGATGAAGAATGGTCTCCCATAAGTAAAATTAAGCGAGTCGGACATCTACTACACTCCATCGAAGCAGTCGCTAATCTTTACTCCTTGACTTCAAATATTATATATAGGGATTACCTGATTTCTCTTTGTGATCTTCTGATTGAGAAATTTTATGATAGTGAGCATAACTGTATTTTAGAACACTTTACTGAGAATTGGATTGCATACCATGAACTCACACGAGGAACAATACTTTTTGGGCATGTACTGGAGGCCGCATGGTTCATTATGGTTATCGGGGAAAAGATAGGTCATGAAACGTATGTGAGAATAGGTAGGTTATTGCTTGCTTTTGTAATGAGAAGTGGTTATGATGAAACCTATGGAGGGATTTACTATAGTGGGATGCCCAATGGGAAAGTTGTTGATTCATCAAAAATGTGGTGGGTTCAGTGCGCCTTTCTTGGTGCCTTGAGCACCGCATTTTCACAAACAAAAGATCCATTTTATCTATTTTGGATCCACGAGATAAGGTTGTTTCTGGAACACAATCAACTTGATACCAAACACGGAGAATTGTATATGCTGCTGTATCGAGATGGCACAGTCAATTCAGGAATGAAGGGTAAATCAACAATAGACTTTCTCCCGATTAAAGTCGCTTACCACACTGTTCAAGCCCTCGGTTGTGCAATCAGGAACCTTCCAAATACTAAAAACAGGAGTGAAACGCAATCGGAGATATGGCTGTAGCAAAGTTATTTTGAGATAAGAGTCGTATTCTCGTCATCATATGTCATCATGTCAAGCATCCCTTGTAATTTTCCCATCTCAAATGCTCTGGATCTGTGTCCCCATTGAGTGTCTCCTTGGACAATCGGAGTGTGGTCTACAGTAATATAGCCATCGAATCCTACTTGCCTTAAATGTCTCAAGACCTTGGAGGGATTAAAGTTTCCTTCACCTAGAAAACATTCTTTGAAGTCTGGTATTACGCCAACGACATCTCGAAAATGAACATAGAAAATTTTCCCGAGTGGTCCAAAATATTCAATAAATTGATGAACAGATTCTGAACCATTCATCTCGGAACAACAGCCGAGACATAGATCCAATCCCCAGTTTGGATGATTTATGAGATCGTTGAATCTTTTAAAATTTTCAAATTTATAGAATAGTCTGTGGACATTTGCAACCATTGGAATTGGAGGATCGTCAGGATGTAAAGATAAGAAGACGTTAGATTTTTTTGCTTCCGGTAATATTGCCTCAAGAAAGTACAAGTGGTTATCCCACATCGTTTGTTCATCTGGTATTTCAATATCTGTTCGTGCAGGGTAGATGATCTTGTTTTCCGAGGTATTTGCATCTTGAAGAACAAATTCTGATACTCGCGCGCCATTATTTGTTTTCGCATTAAAACTAGTTCTCCAGACAAATGTTGGTACAAAATGATACCCAAATAGACTGATACCCAATTTTCCCAAATTTCTTATTATTTTGATGTAGTTATCGATTTGTTCATCACGCCCTGGTAGTCCAAGCATCACTTTGTCATAGAATTTAATTGGAACATTTTCGATGCAAACAAGATCAACTCCATATGACTCAACTTTTTCCTTAAAATTTCTAAGTACTGAATAACTCCAAGTTTTTTCTCCCGGTAAAGTAGGAGTATTGAATTGTACATGTTTAATTCCTAATTGCCTTAGAAAAATCAGTGTGTCCGCATCAAAATCCCTTAAATGACATGCGAGTACTTTCATATATTCCCCCACCAATTAATTAAGCGTACACGACAGCATCATAACACCTTATTCAAAAAGAACATATCATCCGAATTTAAATCAAACCCATTAATATGATACACTGGCTAGTACCCGTGGTAAAAAACTAAAGCATACTGATTGCAGGTGTTAAACGATAGTATTCGCCAAAAAACACACGAAAAGTTTTAAAAACCTATGCCTGTATAATACCATAGAGTGATAACAATTTCCATAACTATGCATATAATTATAGAAATAATTTTCTTGACGACTCCAAGAATCACTGCTAATCTAAAAGCAATTATTGGTAAAAGCAAGAGAAAGAGCAATGAGAATGAATATAAAATTGAGAAAACCAAAAATTGGGTTTCTATTATTTGGATCAGAAAGATTCAAAGAATTAGGTGTTGGAACAGCATCGGGGACGTACAATGAACGAGTACAACGTGAAAGTGTAAGAATTACTAATAAATTTGTCCAAGATCTCGATGTAATCAATCCTGGGGTATTGTATGATATCACTGAAGTAAGAAAAGCCATTCAAGTATATGAGTCTGAGCAGGTTGATTGTATTCTTGTTATGTTCCTTTCGTGGGCGGAAGACAATCTTTGGATTAGATTCCTCAGAGACTCGAATATAGATACTCCTCTAATCTATTATTGTTTGACTAAAGACCATATCCCGTTTCAATCTTGTGACGATGAAAATGATTTTATTGAATTTCTATCAAGTGGTGGGTTAGTGGGAATGTTGGTCGGATCAGGATCGATAGTACGCCACAAGAGATGGGCGAAAGTAGTGGTGGGAACCCTTGATGAAAAGAGCGACGTCATTGTGGAATATGCCAAGACCTGCATGATTCACTCAATAGTGAAACAATCGAAGGTTGGAGTAATGCCAGCCTACAATGAAATCATGTGGAGCACCTATGTCGATCCTTACGAATATTTTAAGATTGGTCCATCTGTACATTTTATAAGCTACGATGAATTAGATCAATGCTCGAATTCGATTCCGGATGGCACCGTCCTAGAATATAAAGAGCAATTGATTGCGAAATATCCAGTAGCTTCAAGTGTTGAAGATGAAAAATTCATTGCTTCATTGAGATACTCGTTGGGGCTTGTTGAAGTGGTAAGAAAATATGACCTTGATATATTGACCATTAATGATGTTGACATGAGATTGTTCGAAAAAATTGGATTAAGGCCGGGTTTTTATCCTAATGAGATTAATCAACGTTTAGCAGTCTTATGTCCTGAAGCAGACCTTGGGGCTGCGCTCGCCACATTTATTTTGAAGATGCTTTCAAGAAATCAAGTGAACTTCATTGAGCCATTTTATGTCGATGCTTCGAGACAAATTTTCAGTGGAGGACATGCTGGCCCAAACGATTATAATTATGAACAGAGTCAAGAGCTTGTTGAGATTTCAGTTGATTCAAGGTTCGCTAAGACATCCTACAAATATGCTGGTGCTCCATTTGCGTGGTTGAGGATACCTCCGGGAATCATGACGATGGTACATATTTCGCAAGGAGATGGGGGGGTGAAACTTATTGCCTCGCTTGTTGAATCTATTGAAGGACCTCATTTTATAAATAGTTACGCTCATTCAGAATTCAAACCATTAAACAATTCCGTAAACGAATTTTTCCAGACATTGTTAACGCATGGAACCACCCAGCACTTTGCCGTTACTCCTGGAAATTATGTATCCCAATTGGAAGATTTAGCTCACTTATTTGAATTTGACTTTTATCAAGTTTAAAAGTAATTGGAGTTTTTATGAGTTTTATGTTTAATCCATATCCTTATGATGATTTTTCAGCAGTTAACGCGCCATTGAATCTTGATGCCTCTGCGATTGGTATCGTCGAAGGAAATCAAGAAGTAGCAAAGCACATTGGATCGCATGTCATAGTTCTATCTCGTTCTAGAACTCAAGTTGTATTGTGCATTGATGGATATGCAACAGCATCATTCCTTGATTTTGTACGCAGGGTTGGTCGGTATATCATGCAAAATTCAAGCTTGGAAGTTGAATTAATTTCAATAGAAAGGATTTATAAAGCGTCACACATTCTGGATGAATTGTTTGCTGAATATTTACCGAATAATCTTGAAGAAGATCCCATTTTATTGTTTGGTCGACTGATGGATAAAGATGAGACTATTTTCTTTGATACCCAAGCATTAAAAAAATTGAAAAATGAGTTGTCACAATCAAAAGAAAATACTGTTCGTATTGTCTATGGGAATTTTGGTGCGACTCCGATATTGTGTCAATTCTATGATGCGATAGCTTACATAGATGTGATACCTAAAAATGTAATTTTAAGATTAAAAGAGGGAGAAAGTTCCAACATTGGTGATGCTAGGGTACGCACTTATCGTAGTGTTATGAGACGTGCATATTATGTTGATTTTGAGGCATCAATAGTGCATCGCACTAGACTGCTCAAATCAAACAAAATTACTTGGTATATTTTAGGAAATAATACTGCGAAAACTCAGTTAGTGGAGTGGAACTCATTTCGGGAGATTTGCAAGGCGCTTGTAAGAAACCCATTACGATGCAAGCCTGTTTACAATGAAGGCGTATGGGGTGGATATTTTACAATAAAGCATAGGAATCTACCCAATACGATGCGAAATTGTGCTTGGGTATTTGATTTAATTCCATCTGAAGTAAGTCTATTAGTAAAAGTTAACGATATTCTTATTGATATTCCATTCTATACATTTATTAGAATGGAGAGCCTTTCATTGCTAGGCGAAGAGAGCATTGAGAAGTTTGGAGAATATTTCCCCGTCAGGTTCAATTATGATGATACGATGCATAGCAGTGGAAACATGAGCATACAGGTACACCCAGATGAGCAATATTGCATTGAAAAATTCAATGAGCTAGGCAGACAAGATGAAAGCTATTATGTAATTGCAACTGCACCAAACGCCAAAACGTACTGTGGGTTCAAAGAAGATGCTGATACAAACCAATTTCTTGAGCTTATTAAAAAATCTGAACGAGATGGTTCGAGTGTGGAATATGAAACCTATGTTCATTCGGAGGAGTCAGTGGCAGGGAAGCAGTTCCTATTGCCAGCTGGGACTATACACGCATCAGGTAGAAATCAACTGGTATTAGAGATTGGGAGTCTGACTGTTGGGTCTTATACCTTCAAGTTGTATGATTATCTAAGAAAGGATCTTGATGGGACTCAGAGGCCTATTCATTCTTTGCTAGGGGAGAGAGTACTTCGAACTGATAGAAAAAGTAGTTGGGTAAAGTCAAATCTGATACAAGATCCAACGCTTCTGGTAAATGGCGAAGGATGGGAAGAGTATTTGTTAGGAGAGCATGATCTTCTTTATTTTTCGCTCAGGCGGATTGAAATCGACAATATAGCATTCCAGGATACTGCCGGGAAATTCCATGTACTTTGTCTCTCTGAGGGAGAAAAAGTCCAAGTTGTTTCTGTTGAAGAGGAATCTCTCTCATTCACTATGAAGTACCTGGATATCATTATTGTTCCTGCTACGATGGGCAAGTATAGGATTGTGAATCTAAGTAATCACCCTGTAGCTATACATAAGACTCTTTTAAAGTAGAGGATTATCGTGGTTGTCGAAGAAATTACGTTGAGCATAGATGTTGGTGGCTCTTCATACAAAGCTGCAATAGTAGACTCACGCGGTTCAATAATTCCAACAACATATTTTGAACAGCCGTCATATTCTGATCAACCAATTAATATTGTTTTAGCTGCACTAAGGGAAACGTTAGAAAGATTGTTTGAACAAGTTCAACTTCTTCAGAGAGATGCAAGACTTCTTAATGATCCTAAAATATATTCTATTTCAAGTCTTGCAATGGATTTCCCTGGGCCTTTCGATTATGCGAATGGTCAAAGCCTTATGACTCATAAATTCAAATCTATCAAAGGAATACCACTGACACCATTCATTCGCGAGATTTTTCCATGCATGGAAATTCCTATCGTGTTTCATCATGATTTGCATGCATGTACATATGGGGCCTACCTCTATGACGTGGGACAAGGATGCTCAAATTTGTTCTGTATTGCAATAGGTACAGGGTTGGGAACAGGCTATATGAAAGAAGGGAAAGTGGTCATGCGTCCTGGAAAACAACCGATGTATCCAATTTTTGATACTCCATATGAAAATGGAATTCTTGAGGAATACGTGGCCAATCGAGGAATCGTCAATCAATATAGAAAAAGAACAGGGTGTACAGAAGCTTTGGATGCAAAACAAATTGATTATTTGGCTAGATATAAAAGTGACAAAAAAGCTATTGCTGCTTATTTTGAAATGGGACGTGTACTTGGTCAAGCTGTGAAGCCTTTGCTAGAAAAATTGGAGGTAGAGTGTTTGATTTTTGGAGGACAGATTTCTAAAGGGTATGATTTGTTTGGCCCTTCCTTAGAGAAGGAGTTAGGATTCGTTCCGTCTTTAAGAAAAATCGGAATCATACAAAATCTTACTGAAACGACTATTAGAGGGGCAGCTGCCTTACCCCATTAGAGGAAAAAGTGTATATAATAGAAGCGACAGATCAACTTGATGAGCATCAATTATACCAATTTTGGAGAAAACTTGGGTGCCCAGAAATTCCTGACTTGTTAGCCATAAAGGGAATACTGACACCATCGCCAAATGAAGCACTGATAAGGTTTGAAGTTAAACACGATTTAGAAACAGTAGGCATGGTTATTGCTGTCAGTGATGCTCAGAATCGGATTGCCTACATCCAATTTTTAGGAGTTTTGCCTGAATATCGTAATAAGGGATCAGCTAAAACGTTGCTCTTAGGATTGGAAAAACATCAGTACAAGAAGGGAATTCAACTGATCAAATTCAGAGGAAATCCTAATAACTATATTTATCCAGGGATAGATGTGCATCTTGAAAAAGATTTAATTTCACTGCTGAAGCGATGTGATTATAAGGAATCATCGTTTCCGATTGCAATGAGACTGGATTTAACAGGTCTAAGAGAGGGCTTGCAAATTCCTCAATTTATTAGTCAGTATACTGTAAGAGAAATTGAGCAAATTGACCTAGATCAGATTACTGTTCTTTGCGAAAAGCTAGACCGTACTGAATGGATTCTTACCATTCAAAGTGGATACAAACAGCGAAAGACTGACAGTGTAGGTTATTTATGTGTAGACCAGGATAGTAATGTTGTGGGATTTGGGTTTTTTGGCATCATCGGATCAGATTTATGCAGATTTGGACCGATTGGGGTAGACCCAGGCCATCGAGGACATTCAATTGGGAAAAGGCTTGTATTGACATGCCTTGAAGCACAACGCAAGCTTGGATGTTTGCAGAGTTATTTTCTGTGGGGTGATAAAGGATCTGTCGCTGAAAAAATGTACACTGCCATTGGGTTTAAGGTTTTCAAAGAAATGGTAATCCTAGAGAAATCAAGTTTTGATATCCTGTTGGATTGAAAACCATGTTTTTGTAAGCAAGGGTATGGATTTGTCGATGTCTTTTGCAATAAGAGAAGAGTAGATAATGTCAACAATGATGAGCTGGCAAAGTCGTGATACTAGAGCGCCTTCACGATAAAGAGCTTCAGTGTCTGGAACAAAAATCGATGTGTCTGCTAGTTTCAACAGAGTTGTAGGTTGGAATCGAGTAATTGCTACAACAAAAGCTCCATTCTGTTTTGCTTCTTTGATTGTACGAATTAATGTCTTTCTTTCACCAGAATATGAAATAGCAATGACAACATCTTGTTCAGTTAATGAGCAAGCTGACATTGTCTGTAACTCTGGATCTTCATCATACTGCGATAAAAAACCGAGACGACACAATTTTAGGTGAAAATCTTTTCCAACAATTCCGGATGCACCAGTTCCTACTAAAAGAATTGTTCGAGCCTTTTGAATTTTTTCAACGACAGTCTTAATATTATCTCTGTTAATCAATTTATCGATTTTTATAATGGCATCAGTAATAACTTCTAAAATATTTGAAGTAATGTCAAAGACTGTAGAACTTCCATCATAATTTAATTTCGATTGTAGATTCTGAGTATTCTCATACTTTTTGGAAAAAATCTCCTTTGCAATGGCGAGTCGGAGATCTTGATAACCCCCAATTCCTAATTTTTTGCACAACCGATTAATAGACGATGAACTTACTTTGGCGACTTTCGCCAACTCAGTTATGCTCAAATGAATGATTTCCTCTGGATTATTTAGAATCTCAGTAGCCAATCTTCGTTCACTGAGTATATCACTGTTTGTTAGTTGTTGTAACAAAAATAAAAGACTGGACATGACACTAATTCTAAAGGAAATGTCACCATTGGTCCAGTCTTCATGGTAATCTGTAACCTTACAGTCTTCATGGTAATCTGTAACCTTTTTTCTTTGAGCTACCCGTTGTCATTGATTGAGGGCAATGATTTTTCTAAAACCCACAAGCACACAATAAGACTCTTAGGCTGTACTGTTGTTTGGCCTACAAATAAGCTCATGTTGGAAATCATTTCTGGCTGGAAACGACTCTGTTCTGCTTTATGTTCAATCCATTTGTGTGTCTAGGTCTGGAAACACCCAAGTTCTGCCTTTGGTGCAGGCAAGACTTAAATGTAATATTATTGATAAATACCTCTTCGAAACGGTCAAACAGTTTATGACAAATCGTGGAAGAGGAGCGGTGGCTCAATGCGGTGCTGAAGAGAGATGAGCCATCAAGCGGGTAGCGGCTGAGTGGATTCAGAATTCTCTTTGATGAGCTGAAGCAGGGCAGGGTCTTGATGATTTCATCCGAGTCATCACCAATGGGAAAGCATATCGGAAAAATGCTTCGACTACTCTCCCGTCTGTTCCATTGCGACCAGCTGCTCTGCTGTCTGGAGGTCGGTGATCAAGACGTTGCACCAAC
>CAZVZF010000010.1:0-18168 GCA_964631095.1 uncultured Eubacteriales bacterium | reverse complement strand
GACTCAACGGACCACTGGGGTCGTGGAAACAGCAGAAATCATTGCTGCGAGCGACTTGCTCCTCAATGGGGAAATGGAGACGTTTGAAGCCTTGTATGAAGAGGAATCCAATCAGGCCCATTCATTCTTATCCCAGTTGGACGATCATTCGTTACTAGGGCGTTATGCCTTCTTGTATAAACATTATGAAGAACTCGTGCAATCGCCTGCTTCGTTATTGGATTATGCCCCTCAGGCACGATTGGTTCTCAGTGATTTTTCACGCATTGAAGCCACTCAACAACGAATGATGGAAGAACAGTATGATTATTTTGTCGAAAAGAACGAGCCCATTCGGACGTTGCAACATTCAGTAGAAATTCTACGGAAAACCACGGATCGACCACGTTCCTTGGTGGAAGAATTTCATAGTAATCCGGAGGCCATTGTCTTCCATTCACGAAGCGTTGAAGCAGGGCTTGGTAGTTCAAGACGCAATCATCAAATTCTAGAAACCTACCGTAAAGAAGGCAGAAAAATTGTTTTGTGTTATGAAAATGAACACCAAAAGAATAGTCTATTGGATTGGCTCAAGGAGTGGGAATGGACGGCTGAGCACTTGGATATTCATGACTGGCCGAGCCATCCACTTTCGCTAGCGTCTTTTCATTTGCCGGAAGGATTCGAACTTCCCGATTTGAATGTAGTCTATTTTGGTGCTCGTGAACTTTTTGGGGCCGCTTTAAAACCCGGCAAAAATTTCTCGCGATATCAGGATGGCACTGTGCTAACAAGTGCCGATCATCTTCAAGTAGGGGATTATGTGGTTCATGAACACCATGGGATTGGCCAATACCTTGGTCTTGTGACCCTGGAAAATGATGGCATCCATCGGGATTACTTGCACCTTGCCTATCGAGGCAAAGATGTTTTATATGTTCCATTGGAGCAATTCCGTTTGGTGCGTAAATATGTCTCCAAAGAAGGCGTTGTCCCGAAACTAAACAAATTAGGAAGCGAAGAATGGCAGAAGACGAAGAAGCGCATCAAAACCAAGATTAGTGATATTGCCGAACGCTTGTTGACCCTCTATCGCGAGCGGGTCAATGTTCCAGGATTTGCTTTTCCCTCTGATGATGAATGGCAACGACAATTCGAACAGGAATTCCCTTACGAACTTACCGAGGATCAACGACGAAGTTTAGCGGAAATTAAAGCCGATATGGAACAGCCTTATCCCATGGATCGTTTGCTGTGTGGGGATGTCGGCTTTGGCAAAACAGAGGTGGCCTTTCTTGCGGCGTTTAAAGCCATCCTCGGCGGAAAGCAAGTCGCCTTTTTATGCCCGACAACATTGTTGGCTCGTCAGCATTATGAGACAGCCAAACAACGCTTTCAAAATGTCCCCATTGGTATCGGAATGTTAAGTCGATTTGTTCCTCCTGCCGTGCAAAAAAAGACTTTGAATGATCTTCAAGCAGGGAAAATTTCCTTGGTCATTGGCACCCATCGTTTGTTATCAAGTGATTTTGTGTTTAAAGATTTAGGATTGTTAATTGTCGATGAGGAACAACGTTTTGGCGTGGAACATAAAGAAAAAATCAAAGAATTGAAACGAAACATCGATGTGCTAACCTTAAGTGCCACCCCCATTCCTCGCACCATGCAAATGGCGTTGCTGGGGGTACGCAATCTCTCGCAAATTGAAACCCCACCGCTCCACCGCTTACCCGTTCAAACCTATGTCATGGAGAAAAACCCTCGTTTAATCAAAGAAGTCATTGAGCGAGAACTCGGTCGAGGGGGACAAGTCTTTTATTTATGCAATGAGATTGATGCGCTTCCTGGCATTGCAGCGACCTTACAAAAACAAATTCCTGGTGCCGCCATCATCATCATTCACGGACAAATGGATCGTGATGATATTGAAGATGCCATGATTCGTTTTCAAGCCGGGGAAGCCAATGTTATGGTATGTACGACCATCATTGAAAATGGGATTGATATTCCAAATGCCAATACCATTATTGTGGATCGAGCCGACACCTTTGGATTGGCGCAACTCTATCAGATTAAAGGACGGGTGGGACGCAGCGACCGTTTAGCTTATGCCTATCTCTTGTATCGTCCGCGCAAACAACTTAGTGAAGTCGCCATTAAACGCTTGCGGGCCATCAAAGAATTTGTGGAACTTGGAAGTGGTTATCGTATTGCGATGCGTGACCTTTCTATTCGGGGTGCTGGCGATATTCTTGGTGCAGAACAAGCAGGATTCATTGATACTGTGGGGATTGACTTGTATCTGCAATTGCTTCAAGAAACCATCGAAGAAAAACGGACCGGAATTCCGACTCCCGAACCCGAAGTTCCTCGTCCTTTGCAAGTCGATGCTTACATTCCCAAGCCCTATACCAATGATGATTTGGATAAGATCGAATTGTATAAGAAAATTGATGCCATTCAAGATTTAGAAGGGTTATCTACCCTCCAAGAAATGATGCGTGATGTGTATGGAAAACTCCCACTCAGTGTCGAGCTGTTGCTTGAAAAACGTCGTTTGGAGCTTACGCTCCGCAACGACTTGGTGGAAGAGGTCAAAGACAGCGCTAGCGCTTATGAAATCGTTTTTACTCCTACATTTTCTTCTTACGACGGAATAGGAATTGATTTGTTTCGTATTGCCAATCAATTATCCAATCACCTGCTTCTTTCCTATCGAGGCGGAAGAATACGCATGAAAATGAATAAGGAAGAACCGGAATGGTTAAAACTCGCTAGTCGCTTTTTAGAGAAAACATGGCAATTGGTGCAACGTTACCAAACCGGAAAGCCTCATTAAGAAAAACCAGCAATTCTGTTGAGATTGCTGGTTTTTTTATAAGAAGGTTATTCTTCCAAGGAAGGATCAAAGGTATTGATGAGGGCGGCAAGTTCTTGCAACAAATCATTGACCTCTTCTTTTAGTCCTAGGTAGTTGTGTAACAAAGGGTGCTCCTCAAAAGCGACCTTAGCTTGTTGATATTCCACTAATTTCTTTTGATAAGCCCCTTCTTGATGTTCATCGAGCAGGTGCACCATTGCTTGTTGCATTTCTTTGAGTTGAGTTTCTTGCTGTTGAATAGAAGGGTTTGCTTGAATCAAAGCGGCCAAACGATTGTATTCTTGTATCAAGGGATCGTGCTTTAACGCATGGTGAAGTTGTTGAGCCGCTTGTTTTACCGAATCATTCATGAACCATTTCTCCTTCCAATGTCCAAGATTTTATTGCCGTAATCTTGACCGGGACAATGGTGCCAATGGTCGCAGGGTCTCCTTTGAAATTTACGAGCTTATTGGTGTCGCTGTAGCCGGATAGGATGGAAGGGTTTCGTTTGGAAGGACCTTCCACTAAGACGGGCACAATTCGCTGGAGATAGGCTTGATTGCGTTGATGAGCGGCAGCAGCGACAACTTTTGTCAAGCGCTGGAAACGCTCCTTTTTCACTTCCAAGGAGACATCATCCACCATTTTGGCGGCGGGAGTTCCTTCACGAGGAGAATAAAGGAAGGTATAAGCAGCATCAAATTGGCACTGCTCCACGAGGGCTAAGGTGTGGTTAAACTGTTCTTCGGTTTCACCAGGGAAGCCCACAATAATGTCGGTGGTAATCGAGCCCTGAGGTAGCGCAAGACGCAACGAATGATATAAGGCAAGATAAGATTGAGCGGTATAGCGTCTCCCCATGCGCCGTAAAATATCATCATCCCCGGATTGAACCGGCAAATGTACCGCGGGCATTAGATTCTTGTATTGGGCCAAAGTATCCACCATTTCTTGGGAAAAGTCCCAAGGATGGGAGGTCATAAAGCGAACACGGGGAATGCCCACTTCGGCGACATCGCGCAAGAGAGATGCAAAAGGATAGGGAGAAACTAAATCTTTTCCATAAGCATTAACATTTTGCCCAAGCAAGGTAATTTCTTGATAGCCTTGTGCATGAAGCTCGCGGACTTCTTCAAGAATGTCTTGAGGAAGCCGACTGCGTTCTTTGCCACGGGTGTAAGGAACGATGCAATAGGTACAGAATTTATCACAGCCATAAATAATATTGACCCACGCTTTTTTGGTATGATCGCGACGCACGGGCAAGTCTTCAAAGACGACCCCTTCGGTCGATTCTACTTCAACAATGCGTTCCTTATTAAAATAAGCATCATGCAAAAATTGAGGCAAACGCGGGATGTTGTGGGTGCCAAAGATGAGATCTACATGAGGATAGCGTTCCAACAAGCGGAGGACGACATGTTCTTCTTGAGGCATGCAACCACAAACGCCAAAGATCATATCCGGATGAGTGCGTTTGTGTTGCTTGGCAGCCCCAATTAATCCGAAAACACGTTGTTCGGCATTCTCGCGAATGGCACAAGTGTTGAGTAACCAGACATCGGGGATGGCAGGTTCAACGACAGGAACATAACCGATAGATTCAAGGATTCCGGCAAGTGTTTCCCCATCTCGCTCGTTGGCTTGACAGCCAAACGTTTGAATACGATACGTTTTTCCATGCGCAAAACGCCGCAACTCGGTGGAAATCACCAAAGGTTCGCGGCGGATATCTGCGGGGGTACGCGAGCGGCGAGCCGCATCTTTTTGATTGGGTAATTGAAAATAGGACGAATAGTCTTTGTTCATGTCATGCTCCTATCAGATGCGATCTAAAATGGAAGGTTTATTCATCAAACGATACAACACATAAGAGGCTCCTCCCATGATGAGGGTAATTACGGCAGCGAGATAATAACCAGCTCCAGGGAGAGAGAGTAAGGAAGCAAGATAGCCAAGACCAATGTAGGCTGCTAACAAGACCCACGAAATGAGCATATAGAATAGTCCGTTAAAGTTTGACTTGACAGCAGCAGCTTCGTTGGTCCAGTTGAGGCGCGGGTGGCGCAAATCAATCAATAAACCCAGATAGTTTAACAACAAGTAGGTCATCACAAGGGGGGGAACAAGTAACAAAGCATCATACCATGGGACAAAACCCAAGGCGGCAATCATAATGAGGGGGAAGAGCGAAGCCAGGATACTTAAGACAAATCCCCAATACATTTTTGCATGGAGTTGTTGCATCACAGGAACCGGAATATACTTTATAAATTCTGCGGATTTCCCCATCCGCGAGATGGCAGTAGAGGCGATCATATTGACGCTTCCGAAGAAAAGAAGGACGGCAAAACCGATGACAAAGGTCATGGGATCGGACATGTTGAAGTGCAGCATCTCCATCAACTGGGCGATGTCTTCATCTGCCCCCACCGCCGAGAAGGAAGCGGCAAAACTAATGATCATAATGATGGGAACAAGAATCACCACCAAGATAAGGTTGGAGAAATAGATGGGACTCCGTAGCATCAGTTTCCATTCAATGGCGATGTAGTTACGGAACAAAGGGGTGCGGCGCAACTGTGCTTGCATTTGCGTTTGATTCAATACCTTGCGCTTGGATGCGGTTTCTCCTGTACCACGAATGGCATGGAGATAAAGAGGACTTCCTCCGATGAGAAAAGCGGCGACTACAACACCATTAATCGCAAAGAAGAAAAGGCCATTCAGAATGCGCATCCCTAATTCGGGATGAATGAGACTTTGAATACCAGGAATGGTAAAGGGGAGGTAGCGTGTCAATCCATACCCTATTTGATTGATCATGGCCGTGATGTTTTCGGCGGCTTGAGCAGGATCCACTTCAATGGCCGAGAAGGTGCTGGAGAAGAGGAAACTAACTCCCATCGAGATGCCTAGCACAAGAAACATGGAAACATAGGTAAAGACATCCTTATGTTTGGCTAAATTGACGTAGCGCATGAGTAAGGATAACAAAATTCCTAGTACAGAGGTAGGAAGCCAAGGAAGGGAGAACAACGCCAAGAGGGAGAGAAGATAAAAATCAACACCCGCTTGAACCGCCACACCATATCCTATAAAGATGGGGACTAATAAAACAATTTCAATGATGTAGGTCATTACTAAGGTAGTGATGTAGCGAGCAGCGAGAATTTGCCAAGGTTTTAAAGGCAAAGGTAATAACATAGCATTATCACTGGATAAAAAGAAAACACTGATAATGGTAAAAATGGACATCACTAAAATAACAATCAAACTCATTGGAATGATTAAATACCACATTAAGGGATGCAAACCAGTGGGCACTAAAAGGGTCACTAGTTCACGGACACCAAGATATAGGGGAAAAGAAAGCGACGCAATAATCAGCACGAACAAAGTGCCATAGAGGATCTGATTTTGCGTTTTGCTACGTTTGGGTTTTTTGCCTTGTTTGGTCGCAGAGCTGATGCCCACGTTGTCATAGACGGTCTTCATCAGCACGCGTGTGAGCTGAAAGACTTTATTCATGATTGGTCATCTCCAAGAAGATTTTTTCAAGGCTGTCGGTACCGGCAAACCTTTCGCGCATTTGTTCCATCGTACCCGAAAACCGTAGTTGACCATGGTCGATAATGCCAATCCGATCACATAGTTTTTCCGCTACCTCCAACACGTGTGTGGAGAAAAAGACGGTATTTCCTTTTCGAACATGTTCCTTCATCATTTCTTTGAGTAAATAGGACGAACGAGGGTCCAACCCTGTCATTGGTTCATCCAAGATCCAAACTTTCGGTTCATGAATAAGTGCGCCCATTAAAATAATCTTTTGACGCATCCCATGGGAATACGATTGGATGGTTGAGCCTAAAGCATCTTCCATTTCAAATTTCTTGGCCATATCATCAATTCGGGCATTGCGTAGTTCTTGGGGAACATCATAAATGTTCGCCATAAAATTCAAGTATTCAATGCCTTTTAAACGCAAAAACATATCAGGAGAATCCGGAACATAGCCGAATTGCTTCTTGGATTCGATCGGATCACGTTCGACATCAATGCCATTAATGGTAATGGTGCCTTCATCAAAATGGGTAATCCCAACAATCATTTTAATCATGGTCGTTTTTCCGGCTCCATTGGGGCCGATAAAACCAAAGATTTCACCAGGACGTAGGTCCAAGGAGACTTGATCAACGGCTTTGACTTTCGTTCCGTATTGTTTGCTGACATTATGAATGGATATCATTTCTGCTCACCTCTTCGTTATTCTATCAAAAACATATTGAAATATCAATGAATTTTTCGTGATGAGGGACTCCACCGATGCTTGTTGAAACGGCGTAAGCGTAAGGCATTGAGAACGACAGAGACGGAACTAAAACTCATCGCAGCTCCAGCAATCATGGGGCTAAGAAGTGGACCTCCAAAGGCTGCAAGAATGCCCATGGCAACCGGAAGGGCAAGGACGTTGTAAGCAAAGGCCCAAAAGAGATTTTCCTTGATAATTCGTAAGGTTGCTCGACTTAGGGCAAAGGCATAAACAACACTCATAAGATCGGCGGACATGAGGACAACATCGGCGGCCTCGATGGCGACATCGGTTCCGGTAGCAACCGCAAAGCCCACATGCGATTCGGCCAAGGAGGGAGCATCATTGATCCCATCTCCCACCATTCCTACTCGCTCCCCTTGTTGGATGAGTGAACGGATAATTTCGGCTTTTTGGTGGGGCAGAACTTGGGCATAAACAGTTTCAATTCCTAACTCGTTTGCAACGGCAGCAGCGGTTGCTTGCTGATCCCCCGTTAACAGCACTAATTGTAAGCCGAGTGCTTGTAACGTTTGAACCGCCGCCAAACTGGTGGGGCGGAGGGGATCGGCGATGGCAAGGGCACCAAGATAGGAAGATCCTTGAGCCAACCACACGATGGTTTTTTGAGCATGAGCAAGTTCCATTAAAGAAGGAAGGTGTTCGACTTGCTGATCATTCATTAATGCTTGATTCCCGATGGCATAAGTGATGCCATCTACTGTTCCAATCAATCCTTTTCCTGGAAGGGCTTGGAAATCGTTCACAGGGAGCAGGGGACGATGAGATTCAGGTAGAGCCGCCAAAATGGCTTTGGCAAGCGGGTGTTCGGAACCTTGTTCCAACGATGCAGCAAGATGCAATAAGTCATCACTCGAGAGCGAACCGTTGGGGAGAACATCGGTGACCGAAGGTAATCCTTGAGTGAGAGTTCCTGTTTTATCCAAGACGAGAGTCGTGAGCTGATGGGTTTGTTCCAAGGCTGCTGCATTTTTAATTAATACCCCTAATTCGGCGCCTTTGCCAAGTCCGACCATTAAGGCGGTCGGAGTGGCAAGCCCAAGGGCACAAGGACAAGCAATGACCAAGACCGATACTAAAATGGTAAGTGCAAACGATAAGGACTGTCCCACCAACAACCAAACGAGGGTGGAAAGAAAAGCAAGTCCCATGACAATCGGAACAAAATAAAGGGAGATGCGATCGGCAAGTTGTGCGATGGGAGCTTTCGAACCTTGAGCGTCTTCCACTAGTTGAATGATTTGAGCAAGGATCGTATCGGCACCGATACGTTCGGCACGATAGGTAATGGATCCTGTCTGATTGATGCTACCACCAGTTACCAAGTCACCTTGTTGTTTTTTAACAGGATAACTTTCACCCGTTAACATCGATTCATCCAAATGGGTAGAACCCTCAATGACGACACCATCAACCGCCACGCGTTCGCCTGGTTTTAAGAGAATCCGATCGCCGACTTGAAGCGAAGATACAGGCACTACTTCAGGCATTCCATCGGTGATGCGAGTGGCAAGTTTGGGGGTCAGTTCCATTAAGGCACGTACCGCTTGAGATGTTTTGCCCTTGGCTTTGGTTTCCAACCATTTTCCAAGAGAAACAAGAGTTAAGATGACCGCCGAGGACTCATAATATAATTCATGCATCGCCATAGGGTCTCCTTGAATAATGCGAACGGTGGACACAAGACTATAGAGAAATGCCGCAGCGGTACCAAGAGCAATCAAAGAATCCATGTTGGGGTGACGCTTCCATAAAGCACGGAATCCTGTTTGATAAAAACGACGCCCCAACCAAACCACAGGAAGAGTGAAAATTAGTTGAGTAAGTGCAAAGCCCCCAGGAGTTAGCCAAGTTGCCCATGGAATGCCTACCATGGCCCCCATAGCAACAATCAGTAAAGGAAGCGTTAGTAATGCGGATCCAAGAAAGCGAAAACGCCACTTCTTCTCACTTAGTGAGGGGCCTTCTTCGGGGGATGGAGAAGTCGAATCACGAAGAACCAATTGATACCCAAGTTCTGCCACTTCTTGCATGAACTGTGATTCTTGAAACGTATCATCAGCCTCTAGTGTGAGTTGTTCACTGGCATAGTTCACTTGAGCATGCAATACTCCCGAATAGGATTGTGCCGTGCGCTCAATGGTTTGAGCACAGACGGCGCAAGTCATTCCTTCAATACGATAATGATGGGTGGCAGAAGGGGCAATCAGTTGATAACCTAAGTCCTGAATGGTAGTCATAAGAAGAGGCAGAGAAAACGAATCATCATAAGTAAGTGTAAGGGTTTCATTGGCTAGATTGACATGGGCGGAATGGACACCCAAGGATTCTTTTGCCGTGCGCTCAATAGTTTGAGCGCAAACGGCGCAAGTCATTCCCTCAATGCGATAACGTTTGGTTAAAATCATAGATATTCCTCCTATTTTCCGATGATACGATCCAATAGTTGCATGACTTCTTGAGTTTTTTCTTCGCCATTTCCTTCTTGAAAGGCGGTTGCAACACAATGGTTAAGGTGTTGCTGAAGAATCAATAAGTTGGTTTTTTTCAATAAGGATTGAACGGCAGCAATTTGATTGGAAATATCCAGACAGTAGCGTTCTTCTTCGAGCATATGGATGACCGCGTCGATTTGACCTTTGGCGGTACGTACGTTTTGCAGTGCTTGTTGTTTTTCTATATTCATCGTGACATCCTCCTACCCCCCTATGGGAGGGGTATATATCATAACATTTCTTGAATGATAAAGTCAAATCATTGAAATGATGGAGGAAAATAATCAACTGCTTCATCATGGGCTAGTTTGGCACACAAGTAATCAATTGTATATCGTAATATAAAACTGAGCCACCCATCGTCATTTAAAATTGAGCCACCTAGAAACCTCTTCTAAACTATAATAAATAGTAAACGAGGAGGCTGAGAGGATGATCAATATAATAGAAAAGAACGGCATCATCAGCATGCATATCCATGAAAAGAAATCAAAGCGAGAAATATCGAGGATATTAAGAATTTCAAGAAACACCGTTGATAAATACATCGATGAATACGAAATGAACTTGAAAGCATTAAAAGCGAGTGAAAGTGACCATGAAAGTCGAGTTCATCAGCAAAACCTCTTCGGCAAGCCTACTTACAAAAGAACAAAACCGAATCGTAGTGCCTTCACAGACGACATGAAAAAAGAGTTTGACCAAATGATTGAGCAAGATAAACACCGAGATGAACTATTGGGCGATAACAAACAAAAACTCAGTGCAGCGAAGATTTATCGAGTTTTGAGGGAAAAAGGTTATCAAGTGAGTCAATCAACGGTAGAAAGAGCGTTTCGAGTTTATAAAGAGACCTTACCAAAAGAAGTCTATATCAAACAAACCTATGACCCAGGCAAACGCGCAGAGTATGACTTTCATCAAGCGAAAGTGTTGGTTGAAGGCATAAAGCGAACGTATCATCAAGTGACGATCGCACCCCCCTACTCGGATGTTTATTGAGTTAAACTATACCACGATGAAAGCAGACATACGCTCATTAAAAGCATCATCGAATTCATAGAGTACATGGGTGGTACATTTGAAGAGATGGTATTTGACAATCTATCACCACTGGTGAAGCATTATGTATTACGAAAACAAGATAAGATATATGATGAAGAGTTGATAAAACTGAGCACGTATTATGGGTTTAAGATAACAACCTGTAACGCGAGATCAGGGTGGGAAAAAGGCAGTGTTGAAAATGGCGGTAAGTATGTAAGGAAAGAACTATTTTCACTGAACTATCGATTTGAAGATGAAACAGAATTAATGGATTATGTGGCCTCTGAACAGATCAAGATTAACCATTCTAAAGCGACCAAATTTGAAGCCGAAAAGGCTTCAATAAAGCGACTAGAGGTACCGAGATACATATACGCAAATGAAGGCATATCAATCGTCAATAGTTATTCATTAGTGACCATCAGCCACAATCACTATTCAGCGCCTGAAAGATACGTAGGGAAGGCGATTAAGTACGTTAAAACAACGGACATAATCGCGTTATATGAGGGCTCAAAACTCATCTGTAAACATGGATTATTGTGTGGTCGAAATGAACACAGCATGAGTTTAAGTCACTATGAGAAAACATTAAGACGAAAGCCAGGCGCAATTCCAAACTCAGTCTTATTGAAAGTATCAAGTGAAGAGACCAGACGCTACTATGAAACGGTTTGTCAAGAAGACCCAAAAGCGTTCTTACAACACCTTTATGGACGTGTTGAAAGTAGTGGGGATGACGAGATGGCACTAATACTAAGTAATCAGATTCAAGGGTTTAACGCCTTAATTCCGGAGGTTAGTTATGGTAGAGATTGATAAGCTAGCTAAACAGTTAAAGCTCCCCTTTATTCGATCAAACTATAAAGATATCTTAGAAACAGCGAAACAAAAAGGCTTTACATACCAAACATTTTTAGAGGTTATATTAGAATCAGAGGTTAAACAACGTGATCAAAATGGGATAAGGTTGAAAAAACAGTTCGCAAAGTTCCCATATATTAGACCCTATGAAGATCTCGATTTGACTAGCTATAAACCTCAAACTGCCTTACAGATTAGGGAGTTATCGGATATGGGTTTCCTAGATAAAGGAAAGAATGTCATATTGATTGGTAACCCTGGTGTAGGGAAGACCCATTTGGCAATTGCACTAGGCCTTAAGGCGTGTGAGATGAATAAAACGGTCTTGTATATTACCATCCCTTACCTCATTACTGAGTTAAAGGAAAGCATGAGTAAGAATCGATTAACAACATTCAGAAAACAGTTGATGAGTTATGACCTCATCATCGAGGATGAATTAGGCTACTGCAGTTTTGATAAAGAAGGTTCTGAATTGCTGTTTAACTTCTTTTCGATGAGGAATGAGTTTAAATCGACCATCATTACAACGAACCTAACATTTAAAGATTGGCCAAGTGTATTTGGAGATAACACGCTATCCGCAGCGTTGATAGACCGTTTAACACATCGAGCTATCATACTAAATATGAGTGGTGAATCTCATAGGCACAAGGAAGCTTTACAAAATATGAAGGTGGCTCAAAATTAAATGACGGTTTGTTGTCTAAGTGGCTCACTTTTACTTGACGGTTTACAAACGTGAATGAAATTCACTTTTGTTCTAAGTTACATAGATAAACATTTGAATAATTGATGCAGGTCAAGGATTTAGAACATTTTTTAGACTAAAATGAATATGTAAAATTAAAAAAGGAGAGTTCACATGAAAAAGATAGAAATTCAATTAGAGACAGTAACATGTCCATCATGTATCAAAAAGATCGAATCTGCTTTAAATAAAAAAGAAGGTGTATCTGATGCGAAAGTATTATTTCATGCAAGTAAAGTTAAAGCTGATTTCAATGATGCACTTGTTAGTCAAAAAGAAATTGTTGACACGATTGGTAATTTAGGTTATCAAGTCATTTCATCAAGTACATACTAAATCATAAAACCCCATAAATTGGGGTTTTATAAAAAGGAGTTTTCATGATAAATTTAGTGAATAAACATAAAAATATCATTACTTTACTTTCAGGACTATTAATCTCAAGTGCGTTTATATTTGCTTATTTTGAGCTTAAAGATATCAGTGATATTTTACTAATAATTGCTACCATTCTAGCAAGTATTCCAATACTTATAAAGGCAATTCAATCCACAGTAATGAAACAATTTAGTATCGAATTATTAGTTATTATTGCAGTGATTGGTGCATTATATATTAAAGAATATACCGAATCATCTGTTGTCACATTTTTATTTATGTTTGGTGCTTACTTAGAAGCTAAGACATTAAAGAAAATGAGAAATGCATTAAAAAAATTAACGAATCTATCACCTAAAACTGCTGATGTCATCAAAGACGGTCATGTAGTTACAACACTTGTTGATGATGTTCTCGTAGATGATTTAATTGTGGGTAAAACAGGATCTATTATTCCAGTTGATGGCATAGTATCTAAAGGATTTGCATCCGTTAATGAATCAAGTATTACAGGTGAATCTATGCCAGTTGGTAAAAAGATTGATGAAATGGTTTATAGTGGTACGCTGATTGAAGATGGTTATATAGAGATTAAAGCACTTAAAGTTGGACGTGATACAACATTTAGTAAAATGATTGAACTCATTGAAGAGGCACAAGAAAGTAAGTCAAAAACTCAAAAGTTTTTAGACAAGTTTGCTCAAATATATACGCCTGTTGTTGTCTTGTTATCAATTATTGTTTTATTATGGACAAGAGATTTACATTTATCCATTACATTTTTAGTTGTTGCATGTCCTGGTGCATTAGTTATTGGTGCTCCCGTATCAACGGTTGCAGGTATTTCAAATGGAGCATCCAGTGGTATCTTAATTAAAGGTGGCGAAGCGATGCAAAACTTTGCCCATATTGATGCTTTGGTAGTCGATAAAACAGGGACCTTAACCGTAGGTAGACCTGTGGTAGTACATACAAAGGATTATGGTTTGAATGAAAATGACTGGCTATACTATGCTGCATCTGCAGAAAGTGTATCAGAACACCACTTAGGTAAAGCGATTGTTAAGTATGCAGCTCAAAAAAATATCCTTTTAAGTAAAGTACTTCATGATGTGGAAATTATTAAGGGTGGTGGTATTAAAGTATTTGTTGATGATAAACTTATAGTTATTGGTACACATGAATTATTAGTCAAACAGAATGTTTTAATAGAACCAAACGTCATTAAAGATCTAGAAACTGAAGAAGAAAAAGGTTATACAACAGTTTTAGTTTCTATGGATTCTAAAGTGGTCGGTTTAATTGCTATTGCTGATGAAATTAAAAAAGAAGCTAAAAATGCCTTAAACGGTTTGAAGGCACTGGGAATCAAAAAGGTAGTCATGTTAACAGGTGACCAAGAACGTGTAGCATTAAATGTTGGTAGAAGTGTAGATGTTGATGAGATTCATGCTGGTCTTAAACCAGAGGATAAAGTAGAACATATCAAATCCTTAATTAAAGACGGTTATAAGGTAGCAATGATTGGAGACGGATTAAATGATGCACCAGCGCTTGCAACTGCCAATTTAGGTATTGCAATGGGAATTGCCGGTGTTGAAGTATCCACTGAAGTTGCTGATGTTGTATTAATGTCTGATAATTTACTTCAACTCATTCATGCATATAAATTAGCTAAAAAAACAAATGCTAATATGAAACAAAATACACTGATTGCTGTCCTTACAGTTGTTATACTGTTGTCTGGTGTTTTATTTAAACTCGTTAATCTAGGTTCGGGTATGTTAATTCACGAATTGAGCGTTTTAGTTGTTATTTTAAATGCAATGCGACTCTTAAAGTTTAAAAGTTAGATAAATAAGGTAAAATGGTACTATAGTTTAAGATTAAAGGTAGGTGTTTAAATTGAATCAACATAATACACATTGTGAACATGACGATATGAGTTCAGATAAAAATTGTTTACTTAAAGTGCCAATTTTTAATCATTTAGCATATGATCAGCTTGAACATATATTACCACTTTTAAAATCAAAGAAATTCAAGAAGAAAGAAATTATTTATCAAGTTAATGAAAAAGCAGATACGCTGTATATTATTAAAAAAGGGTTAGTTAGAATGTATCGGTTATCTGAAGGTTATAAAGAACAATTACTTAGATTTTTATATCCTGGAGACTTTACAGGTGAGCTTAATATATTTACCACAAGTGTCCATGAATCCTTTGCAGAGGCGGTTGAAGATACAGATGTTTGTATGATTAAAAAGGATCAGTTTGAAGCAGTTATTGCAAAGTATCCATCCATAGCATTTATGCTACTAAAAGAAATGTCATTAAGATTAGAAGTTGCAGAAAAACAAATGACTTGGATATCTGCAGAAACTGTTGAAATGCGAATTGCAAAGTTTCTAGTTGGCTTGAAGGATCCAAATAAAGATAGTAATATTGTTGAACTTACAATGTCTAGAAAGAATTTGGCATCTTTTCTAGGTACCAGTCCTGAGACATTAAGTAGAAGATTAGCACGATTAGAGGATTTGAAGTATATTAAACAATTATCAACCAAAGAGATTCAATTGAATGATATTGAGAAGTTATTAGAGTCTGCATAAAATAAGAAATAAATATGTCATAATGAAAATGATTCTATGATAAAAGATGTAAAAAAGTCTACAAGGAACTTTCCATGATGTAGACTTTTTTCATTTTAATTTTTATTAACTTGCTATTAGTGACGATTTATTTATATATGGTAGTAACAAAATTAAATGACGATTTGTTGTCTAAGTGGCTCACTTTTACTTGACGGTTTACATCAATTCGATAAAAGTAGTGTTACATCTTATCATAGATTGGCAACACACTGGATTTGAAGTATTATATTAATAGTCGATCAGTATATTCATTGAGGTGGGCAAATGTGGCGCCCATGCACCTATATGGTAAAAAGAGATGAAGGAAAGGCCACACCTTCCAATGAATATATCATATGTTTTAAGTTTTTTGATTTCTTTGCTTATCAAGTTATCAAAAAAAATCGATGATAATATCCGAGAAGATCTTGTTCACAATAGTTTACTGGTAAAGCAAATGTTCCAATTATCTAGAGAAGTAAGGATTCCATAAGATAAAAACAAATTCAAGCCATTGAATATTTCTATCCTATTGATGGCGCAGAAGTGTAATAAATACTTCATTGCATTGCTTTAAAGAGAAAGATAGTATTAAAAATTCAGGGAATCAACCCATAAAGAAGTTACTTATTTCCTATCAATAATTGTTAATACGTAGTAAAAATCGATATTATCATTATAGAATTGGAACCCCAATGTCCCAAGCAAACCCAAGAGAGGTGGTAGAAATGACAAATAAAGATATTAAAAAATATGATTGGACTAAGAATGTGAAAATCACTACAACGGATGGTGACATTTTTATTTGTAACACAGAGGATTCCTTTGATAAAGACGATTCTGATGATGAGTATGACTCAATAATGATTGACATGATTAAAATAATTAAAGGTTGTAAAAACTGGTATTTAGGAAGAGGACTCACACTCTCGCAAGATGAAATTGAGGATATTGAAGTTCTTGAATAATGATGAACTTATAACGTATATTATAAATGGTCTTTGAGGTAGTCGATGTGATAACCTTTCGTAGGAAAGGCTCGTGCCTACTACACGCCCCCAAAGGGTGAGGGATGGAGGAAGCGGTACACCTCCCAAAGACCATTTTTAACTTTTTATTATAGATGGATAAATGAAGGGCAAGACGAGGTGGAAATTTCGAGAGATCGACCACGACGCATCTCTATAAGATGGTGAGTTTCTTCTACAAGGAGAAACGCAGTGATCCAGCAGACTTCTCGGCTGGCGTCTTACAAAAAAAGTGTGTAATAACACTTTTTTCATTATCGCTTGAACAATTTAATCAATCACTGAAGAATCAAATAGATCTTCTAATACAGGCCCTTCAACAATTTTTAAAAAAAAAATTGGGTGGATAAAGGTTGTCTTCTTCAGATTCGTCAACGATACGATACCATAATTGTTCAATTGACATTACATCATAAATTTTTACCATTGGTTAGTACTAATGATTCAGTTTTTCCTATGGCTTGTACTTTCATCCTTAAACCAGCTCTGTATTTTGACTGTTACATACTTCGTTTGCTCATTAATTGGGGAAATTATAAATACTGTACTAGTTTCTATGATTAAAATAAAAACCGGACTTTATCGATTGGAGGTAAGTCAAAAAATAAGGGCCGAAGCCCTTATTCATAGTATTCAAGATCAGGAGTAATTTGCAGGCGGCGAATGGCGGTGGCTTTGCCGGTGACGTTATCGAGCGTCAAGACGACACCACTGAGTTGGCCAGGACCATCAGCGACATCGAAGCGTGCCGGCAAACCGGTACGCGTCCGGTAGATGACTTCTTCTTTTTTGGCACCAATGACTCCATTGTAAGGGCCCGTCATACCAACATCGGAAAGATAAGCTGTTCCTTGGGGAAGAATACGGCTATCGGTAGTTTGGACGTGGGTGTGAGTGCCAATAATAGCACTTACCTTGCCGTCAAAGTTCCAACCAAAGGCCATTTTCTCTCCGGTGGCTTCCGCATGGAAGTCCACGATATGCAAGGGTTCAGGTGCATGAAGAAGGATTTCCTCCATGGCATCGAAAGGGTTCCCGGGGGCAAGATCACGAATAAAGACGCGCCCTAGAATGTTCGTGACTCGAAGTTTGATGCCTTGAACATCAAAGACTCGGGTTCCGACCCCAGCAGCGCTAGGGTGGAGGTTATACGGACGAACAAGACGGTCAGCGTTGGTATAAAACCGATCCGTTTCTTGTCGGGTGATGTAGTGATTTCCCAAGGTGATGGCATCAATGCCGAGCCGTACGAGTTTCTCATAGGTTGCGGTGGTGATTCCTTTTCCATGGGCAACATTTTCGCCGTTGGCAATGACAAAATCAATGGCATATCGGCTTCGTAAAGCTTCGAGATGCGTGGCAATCATGTTACGTCCAGTTTCCGAGACGACATCACCAAGAAATAATACGTTCATGAGTTGATCTTTCTAGCGAGCCAGTTCGCTGGCTCGAGTTTCCCGGACCACCGTCACTTTTATTTGGCCAGGATAGGTGAGTTCATTTTCAATTTTTTCGCGGATATCGCGGGCAATCTTAAATGCTTTAAGGTCATCGACTTTTTCAGGGATTACCATGACACGGATCTCACGCCCTGCTTGAATGGCATAGGCAGAGGCCACCCCTTCAAAGCCTTTGGAGATTTCTTCCAATTTTTCAATCCGTTTGATGTAGTTTTCTAAGGATTCGGAACGAGCGCCTGGGCGAGCGGCACTTAAAGTGTCGGCCGCAGCAACTAAGTTGGATATCACATGGTTGACGGGGACATCGCCATGATGGGACTCGATGGCATTGATGAC
>CAZVZF010000009.1:0-18679 GCA_964631095.1 uncultured Eubacteriales bacterium | reverse complement strand
CCAAAACATCCGGTGACGGATGTTTTTGTTTGTTATAAAACAACAGAAATAGTAAAATAGAAACGAGGAGGCTGACACATGACAATTTTGGGGGATACACAAGTCATCAAAAAGCTTACAGCTTCATTAGAAGAAGAGCGGTTTCTTTATGGAAACGAAGAACGACACCTTAAGATCCTTGGAATGGAGTATAATGTTCAAATCACTCAACGTGGTGGTGATGTTTTTATTATTGGAGAAGGAGCGGAACTTGTTGTTGCAGAGTTGGAACAAGTGTTACGAGCGCTAGTTGAGTTGATTCGTGGTGGTACAGAGATTGACGAAAAAGATGTCATTCAAGCGGCCTTACTTGGTCATAATCACGAACTTCATTATCTCGCTCAATTGCATAATTACATTATTGGGAAAACATATTATGGGAAGCGAGTAACTCCAAAAACGATTCGCCAATTATGGTATGCTAAAGCATTAACCGATTATGATATTGTTTTTGGGCTTGGTCCTGCAGGAACTGGGAAGACTTATATGGCAGTATGTCATGCTGTTACCCTATTGAAGAAGGGGAATATTAAAAAAATTATTCTCACTCGTCCTGCAGTTGAGGCAGGCGAAAACTTAGGGTTTCTTCCTGGAGATTTAAAGGAGAAAGTGGATCCCTACTTACGCCCTCTTTATGATGCACTTGACGAAATGTTAGGCAAAGAAACTGTTGAAAAACTCGTTGAACGTGGTGTCATCGAGATTGCACCACTTGCTTATATGCGTGGTCGAACATTGGAAGATGCCTATATTATCTTAGATGAGGCTCAAAACACAACTTCCGTACAACTCAAAATGTTTTTGACTCGTTTAGGTTTTCGCTCGAAAATGGTTATTACTGGCGATATCACTCAGGTAGATTTGCATCGTAATATTCGCTCGGGTCTATTTGTCGCAAGAGATTATCTCAGCGCTATCAAAGAAATTAAATTTGTCCAATTGAATAGTAAAGATGTGTCTCGGCATCCACTCGTACAATCCATTATTGAAGCTTATGAAGTAGGGGAGTCCAACGTATGATGAAACCTCGATTACTTATTGTGGAGGATGAGGAAGCCCTCGTAAAAGTTATGTGTTATGATTTAAACCATCTTGGCTATGAGATTACAACGGCTTTTGATGGCGAAACCGGACTTCAGCTAGCTCTCTCCGGGAACTATGATGCAATATTAGTAGATTGGATGCTTCCCAAGCGAAGTGGACTAGAGATTATTACTACACTTCGCGCGCATCAATATACTGGAATCATTCTATTAATTACTGCAAAGACGGATGAAATGAGTGCTGTTGAAGGGCTTAATGCCGGTGCCGATGATTTTTTAAGAAAGCCCTATTATCCGAGAGAACTTGCTACTCGACTAAAACGCTTGCTTCAACAATCTCATAAAGATACTAATCTAGTCCTTCATAGAGGGGATGTTATTGTCCAATTAGCAGAGCATCAAGTACTGGTTGGCGAAACCCCTTGTATATTGACTAAGTCGGAATTCGATTTATTTCTTTTATTATTTCGCAACCCCAATCGTGTATTTTCAAGAGACGATTTGCTAACTACATTATGGGGATTTGAATACGATGGAAGTTCTCGAATAATTGATGTCCACATCTCGAAATTGCGTATGAAAATCCAATCTCGGTCAGGGCGCATCGCAGCGATTCGGGGAATTGGATATCGATGGGAAAGTGAGAGCTGAAGAGATGAATAGAAAGCATCCATATTGGTCATGGATTTCGCTTCTGCTATTGGGGGCAATTTTCGTGATATTTGGTTTTTTGACACCATTGTATGCGCCATTTCTATTGCTTGTCTGTGTTTTCATCGCTATCTATATTATTCGGATTGTGTTAGAACATAATGCTAAAGAAATATCAATACTAGAAGAAATGCATCATACGCAGATGGAACAAAAAACTAACACAGTAGACAAAACAGAGAAATTATTGAACACGGTTATTCATCATGTCCGATTAGGGATAATCTATCTTAATGATCAGGGTAAAGTAATGATATTGAATCCCCAAGCGATGGAATGGTTACAAGTACCATTAAGCATTGGAGAAGACTACCAAAAGGTATTTATAAATAATGAGGCCTTCTTAACAACGCTCAAGGAAGCCTTTTTGTTCGAACGAATGATGGTCAAATTAATGGAATGGGATGGAGAGTTTTTTCAAATTACTGCGAATCCTTTGGTCGAAGATAATATATTTCAAGGATGTACAATTGTAATTGCTAATGTTACGCTTATGAAGACCATGGAACAGACTCAAAAGGATTTAATTGCCGACATCTCTCATGAGTTAAAAACTCCACTATCCACTTTGATGGGGATTTCTGAAATCTTGAATCGTCCCAATGCAACCAATCAGTGGCATGAAGTCCAAGAATTTATACCCATAATGGGTCAAGAAGTTGATCGCATGAACGCCATCATCCATGATTTATTGGATTTATCGCTTCTTGGCTCTCCTGCTTTAAACTTAGTCAAAAGTCAAATATATTTTGAAAAATCACTCCGCGATGTTATGGATAGTTTAAAGATGGTTCAAGCGAAGAAAAAAATACCAATTCACTTGGAGATTCCTTTAGGCTTTTCAATGATTGTAGATGAAATGAAGATTAAACAAGTCCTTATTAACCTCTTGTCAAATGCACTTCGATATACTGAAAAAGGTTTCATTACAATTAAAGCGTGGAAAGAAAACGGGAATTCCTGTTTCTCAATAATCGATACTGGAATTGGTATTTCGGAAGAAGATCAAAAGCGCATATTTACGCGTTTTTATCGTGTAGATAAAGTTCGTTCAAGAGACACAGGTGGTTCAGGCATTGGCCTTGCCATTGTGAAATCAATTGTTGATGCCCATGGTGGGACCATCACTATTCATTCGACGCTCAACCAGGGATCAACTTTTACGGTTTGTATTCCTGATTAAGTCATCTTTACAATCTCTTTACAAATCGTTCATCAAATCGAAACAATTCTCTCTTATGATTTGAGTGTAAATCAACAAAGGGGGATTTTTTTATGAAAAGAAATACCAAGTCACTGTCGGTTTTAATGATGTTCTCGATGTTACTTGCTGGATGTGCCTCAACTTCTACTTCTTCTTCCTCATCCTCTTCAATTTCATCTGCTACTTCTTCTTCTGTTTCCTCTACGACTACTTCTAGTTCTAGTGCAACATCGTCAGTTAATTCCTCATCAAGTACTTCTACAACCACACATGGCATTACTGTGTATACTCGTGATGCGACTTCTGGTACTCGTGATGGACTTCAATCAATTCTTGAATTCTCCGGCTCTGAAATGGTTGCGACAGCCGTTGAGGTTACGGACAATGGAGACATGATTAATAAAGTAAAAAATGACCCCTACGGGATTGGCTATATTTCCTTGTCAACCTTAGCAGATGCTGAAGAAGGGAACTTGTTGCATGGAGTTCTTTATGAAGGAGTTCAAGCGACAGAAGGACACGTTTTAGATAATACTTATGGGTTAAAACGTCCCTTTAATTATGTTACAAGAGCGTCAGGAGATTTTGATAGCCCAGAAAAAGAACAACTTGTGGAAGCTTTTATCACCTATTTCACTGAAACTTATGAAGGAAAAAGTTCCATTGCAGCTAAACATGGAATTCTTGAAATCGACGAAGAACTTGATCCAACTTGGGTAGATGACTATCAATCACAATATCAATCTCTATGTCAGCTAACCACTATTTCTCCTGTCAAATTGGTTGGTTCTACCTCAGTATCCTCAACCATTCAAAACGCCGCCAATGCTTTCAAAAATGTGTGCCCAAGTTTCACTTTCACAGCTGATTTAACTGGATCGGGTGATGGGCATAAGCGTGTCCTTGGCGTCAACAAAGATACTGCCTATGGTGATATTGGTTTTGCTTCAAGAAGTTTTTCTTCAACCGAAGATGTAACAGCTGCCAAAGCAAGCGGAACCTATGCCCTTGATGCAATTGTAATTGTGGTAGGGAAGAACGTCGCACTCTCTAATCTAACCAAACAACAAGCGAAAGACATCTTTACTGGGGTTGTCACGACTTGGAATGAATAATCTCCAGCTTAAAACTCAGAGAAAGAAAAACATAAGCCGCGACAAAATTGTCCAAATAAGTTTACTCGTGGCTTCCTTGCTTTCTGTTCTCTTTGTGGGTATGATAGTTTTTGAAATGGTAGTTAAGGGAGCGACTCCTTTTCTTCCAAGCTATTCAGTCCCTGGGCACCCCTATCCTGTTTCATTAACAACGTTTTTAACCGGATCTCGCTGGGTAATGGATCGACTCAATTCCTATTATCTATTTGGAGCAGGATTCTTAATTGTAAATACTATTTATACTGTAGTGATAGCTTTACTCATATCGTTTCCTCTTGCTTTATTTTCTTCCCTTTATATTGTGAAAGTGGCAAGTAAATGGTTGAAACGAATAATGGAAACTACGATTGAAATGTTGGCGGCCATTCCTTCTATTATTTATGGAGTCTTTGGTTCGACACAATTAGTCTTACTTGTTCGAAATTTTGGAGATTGGTTGGGAATATCGACAGCGGGAGGGTTATCCATTCTTGCCACCTCATTGACGCTCGCTGTCATGATAACACCAACACTTGCCTCCGTTATGATGGTTGCTTTCAAAGCGATTGATCCCAGCATTGAAAATGCATCGGTTGCACTTGGTGCAAGCAAAATTCAAACCCTAATAAAAGTTAATATTCCAGCAGCGCGATCTGGAATTTTTGCTGGAGTAGTTCTTGGGATTGGAAGAGCACTTGGCGAAGCAACAGCAGTGGCTATGGTTTCTGGAAATGCTAATTTTGGGCCATCGCTAAACTTATTTTCGATTACTTCTACGTTAGCATCCAAGATGCTCGTTGGAATCAAGGAAGCTTCTGGGGTAACTTATGATGTTCGTTTTTCATTGGGACTTGTATTAATTATCTTACTATTTTCCACAAACTTAATTTTGTCGGTTGTGAAGAAGAAGGTGCGAAATTAAAATGAATAAAGCCAGTATTAAGAGAAAACGAAAAATCTATGATAATAGCATAATGGCAATTTTCTATTTGATTAATCTTTTCCTTGTTGGAACCATTATATGGATTATATTTTACATTTTCCAACAAGGTTCACAAGCGTTTTCTATCAATTTTTTAATAGGCGATTATCAAAGTAAAAGTGGTTGGGTAAGTGTCGAAATACCCGCTACATATAGTCCAATTTCAGGTGATTCTTTGTGTTCTCAACGCTTTCAAGTTTGCTTCGAGGAAAGTTTATATCAAGATGGAAATGTAAGTGATATTACCATCAAGAGTATTGATGACAATTCAACTTGGGTAGAGGGAAAAAGTAGTCCAAATGGAACTGAAATTGGTGAACAAAGCTTTGCTTTTTCGCCATCCATGACGGTGAAGTCAATCCGGTATCGAAACAGCAATGGTCGAACAAGATATGGAGGACTCACCTATGGAGATACGGGCGAAGAACTTGTTGATTTGCTTGATAACAAGGTTTATTCAGATTTATTTGTAGAATATGAAGTAGCGGGGGGCGGAATTCGTTCTTCGATATTAGCGACATTTTACTTAATTTTATTCTCCTTGTTTTTTTCGTTGCCTCTTGGTATTATGACTGCTCTATATCTTAATGAATATGCTCCCCAAAACAATCTTGTAAAGTGGATTCAGATTACTATTGATACACTTGCGGGAATTCCATCAATTGTTTTTGGCTTTGTTGGAGCAGCTGTCTTTTTATATCTTTTTTCAGGATTTACAAATGGATTACGATCTTATTCGGTATTTGCTGGGGCGATGACCATGACCATGATAGTTTTACCGATTGTTACGCGAACTACTATTGAGTCGTTACGCACCATTCCACAATCCTATCGGGATGCTAGTCTCGCACTTGGGGCAACTCGAACACAAACAACTTTCCGAATTGTTTTACCCAGTGCGCTAAGTGGGATAATTAATTCTGCGATGTTGAGTATAGCAAGAATTGTTGGAGAATCAGCGGCATTAATGGGAGTAATGGGATTAATTATCAATGACCAATTCCAACTAATGGGCTCTAATACTGAATCGACGACTCTTGCAACTCATATTTTTGTGGTGATGGGAGGAGAATCTCCCGACATTCAGACTGCATGTGGGATTGCTCTATTAATTCTAATAATCGTCTTAATTCTTAATTTTTTGGTTAAAATAGTCGACCATCAATTCCGCAAACGTTTGAAAAGCGGAGGACATCAATCATGAATTTTATAGTAAAAGATCTTCATGTTTTCTATGGTGAAGAGCATAGTCTTAAAGGGGTTTCACTAGAAATACGACCTCATGCGATTACAGCTCTAATCGGCCCATCAGGATGCGGAAAGAGTACTTTCCTTCGATGCCTTAATCGGATGAACGATTTTATCGAAGGGTGTCAAGTGCGAGGGACCCTACTTTATGATGATTCTTTTGATGTTCTTGATCCCAGTATCGATGTTAGTGAACTTCGGTCAAAAGTTGGGATGGTTTTCCAAAAACCAAACCCCTTTCCCATGTCAATTTACAACAATGTTGCCTATGGCCCAAGATGTCAAGGAATTCGTTCAAAAAATGAATTGAATCAAATTGTTCAATCGGCTCTTGAACAGGCAGCGTTGTGGGACGAAGTAAAACACCAGCTTCATCGTTCGGGGCTTGCTCTTTCGGGAGGGCAACAACAACGATTATGCATTGCTCGTGCCTTGGCAATGAAGCCAGAAGTCTTGTTGTTGGATGAACCAACAAGCGCATTAGATCCCATTGCAACCGCAAAAATTGAAGAACTCTTGCTTCAATTGAAACAACACTATACAATTGTGATTGTAACTCATTCGATGCAACAAGCCTCACGTATCTCGGATGATACTGCTTTCTTTCTGCTTGGAGAAATGATAGAATTTAATTCGACCAAAGAACTTTTTTCGACTCCAATGGATGAACGTACTGAAAATTATATCACTGGTCGGTTTGGATAGGAGGAGTAGCCAATGTTATCAAGTTTTCAAGAATATGCGAAGAAGATGGAACTCTTACTCGATCAAATGGTTCAAGCCGTTTCAGGCATGCACCAAGATGCAATGGAGGCTTTACGGAAACAGGATCGCGATTTAGCGATGTCCATTTTTAAACGAGACAATGAAGTGAATGAAATTGATGAATCCATCAACAATCTTGCATTAGAAATGCTTGCTACTCAGAGCCCCGTAGCAAGTGATTTACGGAAAGTCATTGCTTCTGTTCGCGCCTCTACCGACATTGAGCGAATTGGTGATTATGCCAAGAAAGCAGCAGAATATGTTGTCTTAGGACAAACATTAGAACCCGAAATTGGTAAGTACATCTTCCAAATGGCAGCGATATTTCAAAACATGTTTTTACTTGCCTATCGTGCATTAAAAGAAAAAAATGTACAACAAGCTTACGAAGTTGCACAAATTGATCGACAAATAGATGATTTGACGAAGCTTGCATTTGCTGAATTGCCAAATGTCTTAGCCACGACGAACGATTTACTCAAAGTGTTATATACTTTTAATATGATTCGTACTTATGAACGAGCAGGGGACCATACCAAAAATGTTTGCGAATCTGTTATCTTCTTAGCAAAAGGTAAGAAGATTGATATAGGGTAATTAGCGTACATTGCCAACTGCAGCCCGCATATTTTCAACTATATTGGTACAATGATCGCCAATTCGCTCTATATTTGAGGTTATATCAACCAAAACGACACTGATGTATTTACTTCCGCTATCAAGCCCATTAACGATGCGTTCCACGTGTCGATCACGGGCTTTTTTATTGATGGTATCGAGCATGTTTTCTTTTTCGTTAACAATATTCGCCAAAAATGGATTTCGTAATTCAAAAGCATTGACGGCAGTTTTGGTCATCTCTGCAGCTAATTTCAGCATTTTGATGATATCCTGCTTGGCATCGGGATGAATTTGTTCGTTTCGTTGAAAGAATTCATCAAAGAATTCAATTAGATTTTCGCAATGATCACTAATACGTTCAATATCTTTGACGGTTCGAAGTACTTGTGCGAAAGTATTCATATCGGACTCTTCGAGTTCAGCATGTTCCATGGAGTATAAGAAATTAATGATTTTATGGTCGAATTCGTCGATGGTACTTTCGATGCGAACACAAGCATCGCGTGCCTCAATATTCTTTTGATCAAAGTAACGCAACATCATTTCTACAGATTGAGTTGCAAGAACCCCCATCGCTATAGTCTGCTTACGTGCGATTTCCAATGCTGTTGCAGGAGAAATATCAGTTACTTTACGATCTAACTCAGACAAGTCGACCTGAATGACATAATCAATACCTTGATGAGAAGGGACAATCTTCATCGCGGCATTTACTAATAAACGGGTAAAGGGGAACAATAATAAGGCCGTACCCAAATTGAAGATTATGTGAGCGATGGCAATTTGCATCTTTGGTTCAATTTGAAATTGAGTAGTAACAAAAGTAAGTAGTCCTACGAAAGGTGTCAGTAACAACAAGAAAAACGCTGAACCAATCACGTTAAAAAGAACGTGAACTGCAGCTGCTCTACGTGCTTGAACGGAACCACCAAAGGAAGCCATGATTGCAGTAATTGTTGTACCAATATTCGAACCAAAAAGAATAGGAATAGCGATAGCCAATGAAAAGGTTTGTACTCCAGCCTCGGCGCTTGCACTGTATAACGATTGTAAGACACCAATAAAGGCGGATGAGGATTGAATGGCTGCTGTTCCAAGGGCTCCTGTTAACACACCTAAGAGAGGATTGTCACCAAGCCCACCTATAAAGGCAGAGAATTCGGGGAGAAGAGCTAAAGGCTTCAGTGCATTCTCCATTAAGGTAAGGCCAAAAAACAGAGCGCCAAATCCAAAGAAAATCTCTCCTAAATGTCTCGATTTCTGCGAATTTGCAAAAAGATATATTAAAGCTCCAATTGCTAAAATAAAAGGTGCAAAACTTGATATTTTCAAACCTATCATAAATGCAGTAACTGTGGTTCCAATGTTGGCTCCCATAATGATGCCCACTGCTTGAGGGAGAGTCATTAAACCAGCACGAACAAGACCAATTGCCAAAGCAGTGGTTCCAGAACTTGACTGAATCATCACAGTTGCTAATGTTCCTACTGCCATACCTTTTAATGGGGTAGAGGTAAATTTATCAATGATAGTTTTTAACTTATTACCAGCAAGTTTCTTAAGGCCATCTCCTAAAAAGGTAATCCCGATTAAAAAAATACCGAGCCCACCTAGGATTGAACCCCACCATGCAAGAGAAAATGGTTCCAAGCTCATCACCGCCCTACATATCATATCAAAGTCAGCGAAAAAATCATAGCAGAAAAGCAGTAATCAATAGGGAAAATGAAGATCGCTTCCTATTATATTAGGGAAGGTGAGGAGGATAGGGATGATCTTTGTACCACAAAGAGGTCTTCACGATTGTGCAACAGCGTGTTGTTCCATGGTTTTGCGCTATTTTGGGCGATTGCATGATTATCAAAGTATTGATAAACTTCTGCGCCCACGAAAAGAAAAGAAAACATCAATCTTACAGATGATGGCGTGTTTACGCAATTATTCGCTTGAAGCCTATGGAATGAAAGGAGAGACTTCTTCTATTTTAGCAAAAAATGAGATTGCAATTTATCATATGAAAAGCGGAAAATCCCATCACTTTGTGGTGTTAAAGGCACAAAAAAGAAGAGGATTCATAAAGATTTATGATCCTCGTTTCTTGTGGGTCACACTCCGTACAACAAGATATTTTCGCAAGTACTGGACAGGATATTATCTCAAGGTTAATGGTCAAAAATCTACTAATAAAATACCAATTGAGCTCAAAATCCCCTTCTTTATGAAGGCGTTTCTAATTGGAGGGATATGGGTGACATTCGTTTTGATTCTCTTACAAGCTTTGATGCAAGTTTAAGAATAATTTGCTATAATTGAAATGGTGATTATATGAATCTAAAGATATGGTATCAAAATGATACACCACTTCAATTGCGAGGCTATCAAAAGCGCTTTTTATCTTTTGGGAAAGCATTATTAGAGAATGAGCATCGAGAAGGGAATTATGAAGTTTCCATTACCATTACAGATGATGAAACCATTCGTAAATACAATGATCAATATCGGGGGATTAATCGTCCGACCGATGTTATTAGTTTTGCTTTTGATGATATAGAAGATGTCATTGATTATGATGATGTTGTTCCACATCAGTTGGGCGATATTATTATTTCTCACCCAACGGCAAAACTTCAAGCAAAGCAATATGGTCACCGACTCGAGCGTGAACTCTGCTTTTTATTTGTCCATGGATTCCTACATCTATTAGGCTACGATCACCAAAATAAAGAAGATGAAAGAGTAATGTTTGATAAACAAGAAGAGCTATTAAATCGCTTTGGTCTAAATAGATAGGGGGATATATTCATGAAATCGAAGTATCAATCTTTAGTCGAAGCAGCTTTTGCTGCCAAGAAAAATGCCTATGCACCTTACTCGAATTTTCATATTGGCGCAGCATTGTTGACAAAAGATGGGCATACTGTTATTGGTGCTAACATTGAAAATGCTTCGTATGGACTTACTTTATGTGGTGAACGTAATGCGGTATTTTCTGCTTATGCGCAAGGGTATCGCAAGGAGGATATTGTTGCGCTTGCAATTGTATCCGATAGCAATCCGGTTGCATCTCCTTGTGGGGCATGTCGACAGGTTTTAATTGAATTACTTGAGAGGGATACTCCAGTAATATTAGCTTCATCTCAAGGAGGGTATCAAGAAACATCTCCTCAAGAACTATTGCCATTCGCCTTTACAAAGGAGCAGTTATAATATGACATTTCACTCTGGTTTTGTAGCTATTAGTGGGCGACCCAACGTTGGGAAATCCACATTATTAAATCGCGTTTTAGCACAGAAAATTGCTATCATGTCTCCTAAAGCTCAAACAACAAGGAATAAAATTCAAGGAATCTATAACGAGCCCGACATGCAAATTGTTTTTATCGATACACCAGGTATTCATAAACCAAAGAATCAATTGGGCGAGCGTATGAATCGTACTGCAATTAGCGCCACACGTGGAGTAGAAGTTATTCTTTGGATTGTTGATGTCACTGAGGCTATTGGATCAGGAGATGAATATGTATTGAGTCAATTGGGGAATCAAGAGGCCCCAATATTTTTGGTGCTGAATAAAATTGATTTGGTGGATCGGATTATGGTGGAAGAAAGAAAAAGAGAGTGGCTTAATTTACACCCGTTTCCTCAGATCTATCCTATTTCCGCTCGTGAAGGCACACAAGTTGATGCATTGATGCAAGGCATCAAAAAATATATGCCCGAAGGGCCCAAATACTATCCAGACGGACAAACTAGCGATCATCCAGAAGTCTTTATTATGGCCGAGTTAATTAGAGAAAAGATTTTAATGTTTACTAGAGAAGAAGTGCCGCATGGAGTCGCAGTTATTATTGAACGAAACCAGATTAATAAAAATGGAACGGTCGAAGTTGATGCTGCAATTATTGTTGAAAGAGAGTCCCAAAAAGGGATTGTTATTGGTAAAAACGGTAATATGCTCAAAAAAATTGGAACAATGGCACGTATAGAAATGGAAAGTTTGCTTGGAAGCAAAGTATTATTACATACTTTTGTACGGGTAGAATCCAATTGGCGTAATGATAACAAATATTTGAATGAGTTTGGCTATCGCGAGGAACAATAGCCATGGAAGAAATACTCCAAGGCTATGTAATCCGGACTGTGCCATATTTAGAGAATGATGCAATTATTACCCTTGTATCCAAGACGAAGGGAATTGTCTCCTTTAAAGCTCGAGGCGTCCAAAAACCAACAAGTAAAAACAACCCCAGTTGCCAGTTGTTTGTTAAAGGAGAATATCTTCTTGATTTCAAACAAGAAGATGGACATCGTCGACTACGATCGGGAATGGTTGAGCACGGTTTTTCGCCGATGCATTATGATATCAAAAGGTTCATTGTGCTGACTTTAGCTTCGGAAGGGCTTTTAAAATTTGAAGAAAGCGATTTTGAAGATGCTTATGATTTTATCAATAATCTTTTTCAGGTTATTCAAAGTGACTACTTTGATTTTCCAACGACAGTTTTGATTCTATTATCAATTTTTATGACTCGAAGTGGTTGTCAACTCACAGCAGATCACTGTGTGAATTGTGGAAGAACCACTGAGATAAGTGTGGTAAGCTATGATGACGGTGGTTTTTTATGCTCAAAATGTCTACATGGACAGTATTCGATGCATCAAACCACACTATATTTAAAATATTTCCGTATTGCTTTAAAAGCTCAGATTAATAATCTTTCTCAATTTCAAGTCCCACCTGATGTAGGATATCTATTGATAAGAGATTTCCTCAATTATTTAGAAAAACAAGTGGGAATTCGCTTTAAAAGCCAATCAATGATTCTTCAACAGCTCATGGATTAACACTCATAGTAGGTTGACAATCAATAGTAGGCTTCGTATAGTTTTAACACGTAATGAGGTGTAACAATGAATCAATATTCGTTTGATAAAATCGTTAATCATGCAAAAGTATCGGGTTTTGTTTTTCAAGGATCCGAATTATATGGAGGTTTGGCAAACACTTGGGATTATGGACCGTTAGGCGTTGAATTAATTAAGAATATTAAGAATTTATGGTGGCAAAAATTTGTTAGGGAAACTCCAGCAAACGTTGGGCTAGATAGTGCTATTTTGATGAACCCTGCTGTTTGGCAAGCATCGGGACATTTATCAAATTTTACAGACCCGTTGATGGATTGCAAGCAATGCAAAACACGACATCGTGCGGACAAACTTATTGAAGATGCATTTCCAAACATAAATTGTGGGGGATGGTCGGAGCAACAACTCAAAGAATATATTGATGTTCATAAGATAGCATGTCCTAATTGTGGTGGACATGATTTTACTGATATTCGTCGTTTTCAAATGATGTTTAAAACATTCCAAGGTGTTGTGGAAGATGCGTCTGCCGCAATCTATTTGCGACCAGAGACCGCTCAAGGTATTTTTATTAATTTTAAAAATGTGCTACGCTCTTCCCGAAGAAAGCTCCCAATGGGTATTGCTCAGATAGGAAAAGTATTTCGAAATGAGATAACACCCGGCAATTTTATTTTCCGTACGCGCGAATTTGAACAAATGGAATTAGAATTTTTTTGCAAACCCGGAGATGATATGAAATGGTATGAATATTGGCGCGATTATTGCATGGATTTTCTAGTCAAGATTCATATTAAACAATCAAATTTACGATTACGCGAGCATGAAAAAGAGGAGTTATCTCATTATTCAACAGCAACAAGCGATATTGAATATGAATTTCCATTTGGTTGGGGTGAATTATGGGGGATAGCGAATCGCACAGATTATGATTTGACGAAGCATCAGGTAGCATCGGGTGAGTCAATGGAATACCTTGATCCCATTACAAGCGAAAAGTATATTCCTTATTGCGTTGAGCCCTCAGTCGGAGTGGGGCGTTTAGCACTGGCTTTATTATGCGATGCATATGACGAAGAATTGATAAAAGAAGGAGACAGCCGTATCGTATTGCGACTTCATCCAACACTAGCACCCATTAAAGTTTGTGTTACACCCCTTTCCAAACAATTGGCCCCACAAACTCAAAAAATTTATCAACAATTATGTAAACGATTTGCGTGCGAATATGATGAGACAGGAAGTATTGGGAAACGTTATCGTCGCCAAGACGCAATTGGAACCCCTTTTTGCATTACTTTTGACTTTGATAGTTTGGAAGACCAATGTGTTACCGTGCGTGAACGAGATTCCATGCTTCAAGAACGTATTGCAATCTCTGCGCTTGAAACTTACTTAAGTCAGCGTTTATCAATGGACTAATTAGACTAAAGAAAGGTGATGATTCATATGGAGCGCAAACCGCTTGATCTTGATGAAATTCGTCGCCAGATTGATATAGTTCAAGTTATTAATTCTTATTTACCGTTAACCAAAAAAGGGAAGAGTCATTTAGGAGTCTGTCCATTTCATGATGATTCGAATCCATCATTGAATGTGTCAAGCGAGAAACAGATTTTTAAATGTTTTTCTTGTGGTGCTGCTGGGAATGTTTTTACATTTATCCGTGATTATGAGCATATTCCATTTTTAGATGCGGTTCGAAAGGCCGCTGACATAGCGGGAGTTCGAGTCCCTGAACTTGAAAAGTCTAATGTTCATAAAACTAACAAAGAATCAATTAATGAACCGCTCTATCGTGTGTTGGAAGAAATCACTAGTTATTACGCATTTCAATTAAAATCTTCAGGAGGCACGCATGCGATGCAATATGTAGTGTCGCGCAACCTTTCAATGGACTCTATGGCATTGTTTCAAGTTGGTTTTTCTCCAGATGATGGCACAACATCGATTCGGTTTTTACAGAGCAAGGGACATTCGCTTGATGCGATTATCGCTAGCGGTATTGGAATCGAACGTGATGGTATTGTCTATGATCGAATGCGAGGGCGCGTGGTATTTCCTTTGCAAGATGAATTCGGTCGTGTGATTGGATTTAGTGGGCGACGTCTTCAAGAAGAGCTTGAGCAAAAGTATTTGAATACTCCTGAATCAGCGGTATTTTTTAAGAGCCAGTGCTTATATCATTTTCATCTTGCCGAACGCGCAGCAAGAAGAATTGGAAAAATCTATGTTGTAGAAGGGTTTATGGATGTAATTTCTCTCCATCAAGTTGGAATAGAAAATGTTGTTGCTACCATGGGCACAGCATTGACTACTGAGCATATTGCTTTGCTGAAAAAAATAAATTCTGAATTAATTTTATGTTTTGACTCTGACCGAGCGGGGCAAACAGCAACTTATCGAGCATTGGATTTATTGCAAGATACCTCTATTCGTATTCAAGTTGTAGTAGCAAGATCGGACGCTAAAGATATCGATGAGATTATCCAAACTGAAGGGAATGAGGGCATCGTTCAATTCTTATCAAAAACGCTCGCCCCATTAGACTTCCGACTTGAATATCTTGCAAGCCAATCGAATTTAGAGAATCATGACGAACGTAAAAAATTAGTTGCAAAGGCAAGCGCACTTATTGAACGAACTACAGTGGATGATTTTGACCGTGAACACTATATTGAGGTATTAGCTCAAAAGACTGGCTTTGGAAAAGATCTTATACGGAAGCAACTTCGCTTCATACGCCCATCTAATCAATCGATACCAGACTTTCGTAATCAATTTCAAACTCAACAGCAGATGCGAAAGATTGATCGGTATGAGAAAGCGGAACGACAAATTTTGCACCTGATGATCAATGATCCTCTTGTTGCAGCAAAAGTTCAACACGAATCGGTATTCTTATACTATGAAATGTATCGGAAAATTATGGCGTGTATCTTAAATGAATATAATCTTCATGGAGAAATTATTTTAGCAAATGCTTTGAATGATTTATCATCTGAATATCGGCAAGAATTGATAGCGATTGATGCAGAAGAATTTCCTCCAGTTCCTTTGGATGAACTTATTCGGATTATTAAAGAAGATTTTCCCAAACAACTTGAACTTGGAAAGCTATTTGATCAACTTAACGAAATTTCAGACCCCAAAGAGCAAGCAAAACTTGCTCAAAAATTAATCGAAACAAAGCAAGCATTTGCAAAAAAACGTCGACAAATGTCCACGACCCCCAAGGAGGAACAGCAATGAAGGAAAAGAAAAAAATACTAGATATCGATGAATTAGAGACGTTAGAACAGATTAAGAAACGGTTTGAAAAAATTGGTTTATCCAAAGGAGAAATCTATTTGGGCGACCTCAATGACTCTATTTCTCACTTAGAATTATCCGATTCAGATAACGAAGGATTGCTTAGTCACTTTACTCAACTTGGTATCCAATTAATTGATGATGAAGAAGATCAAAACGATACCTCTCTTGATGATTTAGAAGTTGATGTGTCAAAGATTTCAGAAGTACCTGAAGAGCCCGAAGAAAGCGATGATGATACCTTTCATCCTGATATTGTAGAGGAAGATCTTGAGTTTATTGAAGAAGTCCTCGTGGATTCTAATTTTTCTGCTTTGACAAGTGAGATTAAAATTAATGATCCCGTAAAAATGTATTTAAAGGAAATTGGGCGGGTCCCTCTTTTAGGCAAAGAAGAGGAAATTTATCTTGCTGAAAAAGTCGCGAAAGGAGATGAGGACGCAAAGCGAATTCTCATCTCTGCCAATCTTCGACTTGTAGTCTCAATTGCTAAGCATTACATCGGTAGAGGGATGCTGTTTTTAGACTTAATTCAAGAAGGTAATCTTGGGCTTATTAAAGCTTCCGAAAAATTTGATCCCGAAAAAGGATTTAAGTTTTCCACCTATGCAACCTGGTGGATTCGTCAAGCGATTACCCGCGCAATAGCTGATCAAGCCCGTACCATTCGCATTCCTGTTCACATGGTAGAAACCATTAATAAGATGACAAGAATTCAACGACAACTTATCCAAGAGTTGGGAAGAGAACCAACAGCAGAAGAAGTTGCTGAACAGATGGGGAACGGTATAACGGCTGAACGAGTACGTGAAATTCAACGAATTGCGTTAGAGCCCGTATCGTTAGAAACTCCAATTGGAGAAGAAGATGATTCTCATTTAGGAGACTTTTTAGAAGATAAAGAAGCTGTTTCTCCAAGTGATTATGCTACCAATGAATTGCTTAAAGACGAATTATACAATGTGATGAAAGACTTAACCGATAGAGAGGAGCGAGTACTTCGTCTTCGGTATGGAATTGATGATGGACGTCCTCGCACTCTTGAGGAAGTCGGCAAAGAATTCGGTGTTACACGCGAACGTATTCGTCAAATTGAAGCAAAGGCTTTAAGAAAACTTCGCCATCCCACTCGCGCTAAACGATTTGGAGATTTTCGCGGAGAACATTGATGAAAAAACTTAGCAAACGATTGGAAACCATAATTTCTGTTATAGATGAATGCTATGCCGTTGTAGATGTAGGCACTGATCATGCGTGGTTACCAATTGAATTAGTTCGCCGTGGAATTTCCAAAAAGGTATATGCAATTGATAACAAAAGCGGTCCGTTAGAAAAAGCAAAGGCAAATGTGACTTCTGCAGGGCTATTAGACAATATTGAGTGTATTTTAGAGGATGGTTTACAAAATTTTAGAGAAGATGTAGATGTAGCTATTATTGCTGGTGTAGGAGTTCAAACGATTATTTCGATATTAGAACATGCCTATAATCTTCAAAATTATAAAAGGTTAGTCCTTCAACCCAACTATGGAATGCCTTTATTAAGAAAATGGTTATCAGAACATGGATGGGGTATTGCAAGAGAAAAGATTCTTTTTGAGAGGAACGCCTACTATGAAATTGTTGTTGCGGTTCAGATGGTTCAACCGCTCACCATTGAAGAAATCGAGTTTGGTCCTATCCTTATGCTTGAAAAAAGCGATGCATTCATTGATAAATATAATGAAGAACTTCGATTAATAACCAACTTGATTTTGACAATATCAGATCCCAAGAAAAAGCACGAATTATTAGATAGAGCAAATAAAATAAAAAAAGTGCTTCAATAAGCACTTTTTTAGTATATAATAAGTATTAATAAAGTATATTATCTACGTTTATACTTTTAATAATGTCTCCGTTAGAAATAATATAATCAATCACTTGTTGGGTAATTGCTGGTGGTGTGGAAGCTCCAGAAGTAACGATTGCAACTTTGTCTTGTTCAAAAAACATCTGCTCATTTAACTCATCGACGGTACTAACAAAATAAACAGGTAGATTTGATTTTTGTGCAATCTCTACAAGCTTTCGGGTATTATTACTTTTGGGATCGCCTACAATAACAACAAGATCGCCCTGAGGAAGCGCCTCTTCTAAGGCCTTTTGCCTTGCTCTTGTGGCGCTGCATACTTCATCAAGTAATTTTGCTTGAGGATATTTTGATTTGATGATTTTGAACAAAGGTTTAATGTCATATTGTGACATTGTAGTTTGATTGGTAACAATGATTGATGTATTTTCAGCAATTCTTAAGTTGTCGATATCTGCGCATTTTTCAATTAAAAAGATTTTTTGGGGGTTAAGCGAAACCATTGCTTCAGACTCAGGATGACCTTTTTTCCCAATATAAATAATGGTTTGATTGTCAATGAGGGCATCAACAAGGATTTTTTTGGTTCGTAGTACAAAGGGGCAAGTCCCATCAACGACTTCAAAACCAAATTGTTTCATTATGGACACATCAGAGTCTTTAGTTCCATGAGCAGTTGTGATGATGATGCCAATGGGGATTGAATGGAGTAAATCCTGGAGATGAGGGGTTCGTTCAATCGTAGTAATATCAATTGATGTTAATGCTTCTGTGACATTGTTATTGTGAACTAAATGTCCGTAAATATAGATTTTTTTATTTGGAAATTGTGAGCGAACTTTCTTTGCTAATTCAATAGCATTTTTCACTCCACCACAGTATCCCTGTGGTCGTACTTCGATTA
>CAZVZF010000008.1:0-18759 GCA_964631095.1 uncultured Eubacteriales bacterium | reverse complement strand
ACGAAATTGTTAAACCCATAAGGAGGGATGCCTCGTGCGAAAACGTTCGTTTCTCTCGTTTCTAACCATCCTACTCTTTGGTGCCTCCGCCCTTGCGGGCTGCACCCTCTCCCCTGCTTCGTCGTCGTCCTCGTCCAGTAGTAGTTCCTCGTCCATCCAAAGCTCGGAGAGTTCGTCTAGTTCGTCTAGTTCCTCGAGTGTTTCGAGTGCTTCCAGTAGTTCAAGCAACTCGAGTGTGGACAGTTCTTCAAGTAGTAGTACTTCTTCGAGTACAAGTAGTTCGTCGTCCAGTGCTGCGCAACCACTGGAAGTCGCCTTTGAACTCGACCTTGACGACGCCAAAGTCACCTTCGCTTATGGTGAAGCATTCGCTGCCATCGGACTCGCAGTGTATGGAGTCTACGATGATGACAGTCGTGTCCTTGTCGAGACCAGTCAATATACCGCCTTGGCTCCGACCTACCTAGCAAACGTGCCAGGCACCTATTCCGTCGATGTCACCTATAAGACGTATCCCGTCCAGCACTATCAAGTGACGGTATCTAATAAAGTCGAAGATGGCTTTATCATTGATCATACGGCGATCGACAAAACGCTGGATTATGGTCAAACTCTCGATCTAACCCCCCTTGTTGTTCATGCCACCTATGAAGTGGGGGATGATGAGCTTCTCACCACCGAGTATACCGTAAATGTAGGTGAGTTCTCGGCCACGACGCCAGGCACCTATACCATTACGGTCTCTTATAAGTCGTATCCCAATCAAACCTTCGAGGTTACCGTCGCCGACAAAGTCGAAAACGGCTTTGAAATCGATTACTCGTTGGTCGACACGGAACTCGAATATGGTCAGTTGCTAAACACGGACTCTCTCAAAGTCTATGCCACCTATGTGGTGGGCGACCGCGAGTTGTTGAATGCTGCTGCCTATAATATCTATATGCCCACCTACGTTTATAATTCTCCAGGGACTCATATCATCAGTGTCGCCTATGGGAGTTATCCGAATCAAACCTTCGAAGTGACCGTCGGTGAACCCGTGGAAGCTGGTTTTAGCATTGATTACTCGACCGTCCTTCGTTCCTTGGACTATGGAGAACCTCTCGATCTAACCCCCCTTAAGGTGTATGGTTTAAATCAGATTGATGAACCCACCCTGTTATCCAGTGGTTATACCGTCGATCAAGGAGGGTTCTTGGCCACAACGCCAGGCACCTATACCATTACGGTTTCGTATAAAACCTATACGCCACTCTCCTTTACGGTGACCGTCGCCGACAAGATTGAAACTGGTTTCATCGTTGATGCGACCAATGCCCAAACAATCTTCGCCTACGGGGAAGAACTCGACCTCAGTGGGTTGTTGGTCTACGCCACCTATGAAGTCGGCGATAACGAATTATTATCCGATGGTGATTACGTGGTAACCGATGGTGGATACAACAAAACCATTCCTGGCGTCTACACCATCACCATTTCGTATGGTGGTTACGAAGACCAGAGCTATGACGTGACCGTCAACGAACCTTTACCCATCGATATGATGGTCGATTGCAGTGCTTTGGACACTCAAATCCCTTATGGCGAACAGCCGGATTTAAGTGCTCTATTGGTCTATCTCATCTACGAAGATAATTCTCAAGAATTATTAAGTAACACCCTCTATAGCATTGATCTTGGTTACTATGATGCGACGACCTCCGGAATGTATACCATTTCTGTCAATTATCTCACCTGGACCAAGACCTTTTACCTTACCGTCATGGATCCTAATCCCGTTAATCTCGAAATAGATCATTCCCTTGTCGACACTTCCTTACTTTTAGGAACAGGGCTTGATTACAGTGGGCTCAAGGTCTATCTGGTCTATCAAGATGACCACAGTGACTTGCTCGATTCCGGTGATTACACGGTCGACTTATCCGGATTCAACAAAGACCTCGCTGGCGACTATATCATCCCAGTCGTCCATCTCCCCACTGGCTTTGTCGCTAGTTTCCCCGTGACCGTCTATGAACCCGTGGAAATCGGCTATACTCTCAACGATGCTTATGTGCAAAAAGACTTTGCCTACGGAGAAGCGTTCAACGCCACCGGACTTGAAGTCTATGTCTTGCATGATGTTGGGGATCCCCGCTTACTTCTTACCGGTGAATATACCATCGATGATAGCGAATACCACGCCACCATCCCTGGAACCTACACCATTTCAGTATTGTATCAATCCTTCACCCCTGTCCAAACCTACTCGGTAACCGTGGCTCCTCAACCCATTACCATTACCGGAATCGAAGCCGATACTTCGTTATTGGATTTGGAACTTGCCGAAAATCTAGGAGAAGTGTATAACTTCAGTCTATTGACTGCTGGACTTCGTTACAGTGATAACTCGTTTGTCCCTCTCGGTTACCAAGACTTTTCAATTATCATCGCCGATACTCGTACGCCCCGCAGTGATGCCACACTCGGCGAAGTAGACGATCAGTTGGTGACCCTTCGCTACTCAGCAGAGGGGACCATGTATGAAACAACCTTTGTATTAACCTATTACAACCGAACCGCTATCACTGCAACCATTACGTCGGGAGCAGCTCCGGCGGCACTACTCTATCCTGTCACCAATGCACCGCTCAGCTATTTTTATGGAATGATGGTCACCATCGATTTCAATGATGGCTATCAAGAAATCTATGATTATGATGCTTTTAACATTACCTCCACCTTCCCGGAAGGCGCAAGTTTCCCACCTTCTGGCCAACCCTTTACCCCAGGGATCTATCAATTTGAATTTTATCTTCCTTCTCGAGACATTTCTGCCTTTGCGCAATTGGAACTCTACCCCGATACCGTAACACCGACTCATCTCACCATAGATACAAGTGGTCTCTTGCGCCAAATTCCTTATGGAGCAGATTTCACTCCTGCGGTGTATCAATACGAAAATGAGCCTTATGGCCAACTCCTCGTCACTGTCCATCTTAGCAATGGCGATACCATGCAAGTCGATGATTATGGCATTAACTTCAATGAATTCTCGACAACCTTTGTCGGCACTCATACCGTTTCCATCGCATGGGGATCGGCCGTTGCTCCCGTGACTTTTGAGATCGAAGTTTTGCCCGAAACTCCTTCCTTAGACATCAAAGCCTTCTATTTCAATGACAACCTATTAATTGCCGATGATTTCGGCAATTACCTAGGAATAGTGGACGCAGGAGAAACCTCCTTTGGTCTCCAAATCGACCTTTATTACTCACAGGCAAGCTTCCTTTTGACTTACGCCGATGGAATCCCAACCAGTTATAATCCTGAGGGTGGCTTAGTGCTCTTTACCGGAGAAGAAGACATTCTCTATCACATTGTTGTCAAGTATGGAGAAGGCGAAGAATACCAGGAACATGTCTATGAATTCTTGCTCGGCATTCGTCCTGAACCAACAGCCACAATTACCATCAATGAGACCCTCGTGGAATATGTCCCCGATGAAATGAATATCGTCTATCTCCCACGAGGAGATGCTTCTTATACTCTTGAGTTGTTGTTCTCGGATTATTATCAAGTAGAAGTGTGGGTAAATCAAACACAAGTCGATTACCTAACCGCTTCTTTCCTCTTAGAAAATTCTGAACCTTTCCAAATTCTTACCATCGAAATGTATGATGGCGATACCCGTGTACAAACGTACGAGATCCTTCTCATGCACGAACCACTTCTCTCCTACATTGGCCTTGGCGAAACAATCCCATTGGATCTCGTTCCTTATTGGGAAACCCAGATTATCATTGATGAGCATGTGAATAATTTTGAATTCTTCATCCTATTCACCGATGAAATGATGGCTTCCCATTATGATGTCCAAATCTTCTTCTACGACCCATTAACTTATGATGAAATGATGATAACGGATACCGCCTATCCTGATGTCTACATTGGCACTCATCCGTTCTATATTGCCGTCTATGACATCAGCACCGGTCAAATCGTTGAAGAGTATTTCTTCTCCCTTACCTATGCACCTTCGATTGAACTCTATACCGAGTTGTACTTAAACAATGAATTGATTTATGGCGATGAAGTGGACTTGCACATCATTCCTTTTGATGAAACATCTGCTTTACTCGAAATATACAGTGACAACACCGACTATTGGTTCGCCATCTTCAATCGGGAGACCGGTCAAGAAATTGCCGCTTCCGATACCGGAGAACTGATTGTAGGAATCTCCCCCATTCTCGGACGCATCACTTACTTCGATATTGTCTTCTACAACTATGAATTCGATCACTATGTCTACACGATTCGTCTAGGTCTTCTGCGCGAATATTCTGATAGTTTCTATGGACAATACGAAACAATAAACGTTCATGACCAACCAGTTGTATTCTCTGAGGATTATCCTTATACTTCGGGAACCGTTTCCCTCGAAGAAACCACAACTGTGACCTCTGCTGACTTTGAGGTCCTCTTTGGAGCATCTAGCACCGTAGCGGACTGGATGGCTGTGGAAATCACTTCCTCGTTGTATCAAGTGTACTTCTACGATGAATTTGACAATGTACTAGGAATTGTGGATGTGGAAATCAAATGGATTCCTGGCTATCACCCCATCGAAGTGAACCTTGACGGCGCTCCCCTCACCGATCCTGATCGAAATGGCATCTATTACGGCTCAGATATCATCATCGATGGCCAAGAAGGGGTCGACCTTATTCCATTCTATGTCACAACCTTTGACCCTACTGCCACGATATCGCTTGGCGATCAAACCGTTTCCAGCGGACAACCTCTCTATATCCTGCCTGTTTTAGGAGGAAATGATTATGAGTTCACAGTGACCTTAGGCGAAAGCATTAGTCTTTATGCCTTGTATTTCTATGTAGTGGGTTTCAGTGATGTCCCTCGCATTGAAGAAATAGACCTTTCTGTGAATTTACAATTTGTTTCTACCACCATCGATCAAGGAGGCATGGCCCACCTTAATAGTCTTATCGTCTACGTTCTCTATAGCGATGAAACCTCCCAATTATTAGCGCCAGGCCCCGATGGATACATGCTTGACATCGGCTCGTTTAATCCTAATATCCCTGGTATCTATCCCATTGAGGTTCAATATCATTCGTTAAGCTACTCCTTTACCATTACCGTCAATGCCACTTTGGTTCCGCATCATTTAAATGTAGACACTTCCGCCCTTCTCCCTGTCGAATCCAATGATGTCGATTTCAGCATTACCGATTTCTTTACTGGTTTCTCCGACTATGGCGATGCTATCGTGACACTACATTATGAAGATAGTTCATATGAGGTTTTAGATTACTTCCAGGATTTCTATGTCGAATCTCCCGACTGGACCTCGTCCAGTGCTCCAGGAACCTACACCATCATGATTTATTCCACCGTGGATTCTGCCTTACAAGTCAGTATGACCTTTGAATGGATTGCAGAACCCGTTTCCATCACATTGGAAGCCGTGGAAGTCAATAATTATACCTTAGTTGCAGATGATATCGGCGATTATCACGTTGGCATTGATCCAACAGACACCATTCTCTGGCTTGAGTTCACACCAAACTATTCCCTTGCTACCGTGGAGTACTACTACAATGACGAATTGATTCCACTCGAATATGATGGCTCCATTACCGTCCCTGATAATGTAGATTTTGTTCTTCGTGTGGTCGTTACCGCCGGCGAGTTAGAGGAAGATTACTTCCTTTATGTCACTCGGAATAACCCCGGCCTCCTGATTGAGGTAAACACTCAAACAGTTACCTTCCCCGAAGGAGAAACCTACACGTATTTCGCCATTCCTCGTGATGCTACCACCTACGACTTCCTTGCCACCGTCAATCCTGGATACTATATTGAACTTTATGATAATTACATGCTCATTACCAATCCTTTCTACGAATTTACCTTCTCAGAAAACGATGTGACACGAACCATCCAAGTTGACATCTTCCGTGATAGTGGTCAAGAAGTCGGTTCCTATTCAGTGACCATTCATCGTGAATCACTACTGGATGGTCTGTACTTCAACGAGGTCTTCTATGATCGCGAAACGTGGTCGGTAGGATTCTTCTATGATATCCTTCATACCACCTATACCAATCAATTAACCATTCTTCCTTCTTTCGCGATAGGAATCAACGAGGCCGATTATGAAGTCCACTTCATCAATCACATGGATGACAGCGAATACGGCTTCCCACTCACTCTTTACATTGATGAATATTTTATGACGGTAGTGATTACCGAAACCGCCACTGGACAAATGGTGGAGTGGCTTGATTTAAGTTTCACCTATAATCCAGGTATAACATTTATTACTTCGCTAGAAGTCAATGATACCACCTTTAACATTGGTGAATTCTATACTTTCATCAATACCGATGAAACCACGGCTTCCCTTGAATTTGTGCTTGCCTCGTCATCCTATGACTTTGCATTAACGGATTTAGAAGACAATGTCCTCAGTACCGATCCTAGTCTCATTTATCTTTTTGATATCACCAATCGCCCTCACCATTTCATTATTCGCTTCATGGGAGCAGATGAAAAAGTATATCGTTACAAATTAACCATTCAACGTGCCGGTAATTGGTCGATTGACTATGATATTCAATCCATTCTTGTATGGAATCAACCCACCTTTACCGATCAAACACTTACGGGGAACAATTATGCCTTTGTCCGTGTTCCAACCGGAACAGTTCTCACTGCATATGATTTGGAGATTACCTATGACTATGGGTATATCACCCATCACAGTGTCACGATGCTTCATCCTGCTCTCTATCGAATTGCCTTCTATAATGGTGAAACGATTCTTGGCTATTATGAAGTTGAAGTTCTCTATACCGATCCCGATGCTATACTCTTTGTCTCCGTTATTCAAGATGACTATGAAATCTATTATTGGGAAAATGAAGAACCCAATAGTACCATCCTAGTGGACCATCTTATTGTGGAAGGCGTAGCGGGTTTGGGAACCGTTACTCTCCAATTGGGGGCCTATGACGACTCCGCACTACTCACCCTTGATGGTGTTACTCTTTCAAGCGGATCGCTCTTTACCCTAACTCCAACCATGGGCCAAAATACCTACAATCTCACCGTTCAAGTCGGCGTAACCACTCGCGATTATACCTTAATCCTTGATGTAGAAATGTTCCGTGAGGTTTATTTCCGTTCTTCTCTCAATTATTCTGATTATGAATTTGCTTCGGAAATCAACAATTATCCGTATGATGCGACGAATGAAGTCTATGTGCTCAATGATACCGTTTATTCATCTTCCCTAATGATTCCATTCAGTGTCAGCCATCTTGCCAGCAATATCCAAATCGTGCCAAGTGCCGAATTACTAGATCCCTTTGCGGTAGAAGATACTCCTTATCCCTTAACGGTGATTGAAAATGATCCAACATTTGGAACTCATACAAGGTTCTGGATTGTCATCGATGGAGTGTATCACTTGGCGATCGTTCCTGTTTATATTTTCCATTAAAATCCGTCCTTTTCTCTCTTTCTTCTTTCTTTCGAAAAGACCCGAACCCTTTCCCCGGGTCTTTTCCTTGCATAAAAAAGAGGACAAGCCAATGTCCTCTCTCGAATAGACTGCGTCGCCCAGTCTTATTCTTCCCTTTGTTTGCTAATTTTTGTATCCAAGTAAGCTCCGCGCAGAAACACGCGATTCCTAGCAATTTCGATTAAGAGTTGAAATTCACGGGGACGGTGGATGATGTTGTTCCAATGAACAATGGAGAATAGTTCGCCATGTTGCAGACGCTCCACCATCGGGCGGGGTAAATAGCCAAATCGACGTTCGACTTCTTCGTTATCATAAAGCGGATCCCACGTTAAGACGGGAGAGATGACCACCGCCTCAATCATGCTGGCGGCATATTCTCCGACGTCTTCTTCCATCGTAGGGAGATGAAGGAGAAGCATCCGACGCGTTTTGTTCCGCAAAAGCGCCTCTTCCCCGTCATCTTTTCGCGCTCCGACTAAGAGGATACTCACCTGTAAGGAAGGGAGAACGGGTGATTGTTCTTGACTCCCTCTTGTCACTGCAAAAAGAGCGTTCCCACACTGTTCGTTGAGACGCACAAGGTCTTTGTAATAGTTCTCATCCTGTTCATCATAAAGGATGCACACCCCTTGATGTGTTTTTTCGCGATAAGCCATCAAAGGTCACCCCTTTCTGTGGCAGCAATGTGATAAAAAGATACACTGCCTTACCTCTAGCATACAAGCCCTATTTGTCAATGACTATGTGATTATTGCCGACATTGTGGTTTTTTCGAATTATTTCGATAATTTCTTTGGTTTTTGGCATGCTAATCCAAGAAAAACCGGATGAAAATAAATTTCATCCGGCGGGAATTATAGAGTGGATAGGATCACTTTCCACGCTTCCACCAACTGCTCCAAGGACCACGTAGCATTGGCAGCACTGGTGGAAGGAAGCTGAGTAATCGGGATGGGAAAGAGAGGATAAGCTTGCCGAACGGTGTGATAGGCGGCCCAACCATTGCAATAAATATGGCGAATGGGATGTCCTTGCAGCAAGGTCTCCAGGGACACCACCGTCCCCCCTTCAATGCTTGCATCACTCGAACCTTGTAAGGTTCCGGCAACCAAGGCATCGTAAAGAGCAAGGCCATGATCCAACAACATTTGTCGTTTCTTCGTCCATGGAGGGGAAATAAAGTCTTGCCCAAAGAGTTTACTTACGACTGGATAAAAACGGTTGGTCGGATAGGCATAGTAATACCCTTTTTGGACAGAAACCACCGAAGGAATGCTACCAAGAATTAAAATTCTGGAATGCTCATCGATAACAGTTTCAAAGGGATGTTCGTAGAGAATTCGTTGCTTCGCCATTAACGCACCTTAGGAGGCGGAATTACTTCCAACCAATAACCATCGGGGTCCTCAATAAAATAAATCCCCATGGTGGGATTTTCATAACAAATGACCCCCATCGCTTGATGATGGGCATGGGCTGCTTCATAATCATCGGTACGAAATGCAAGATGACTTTCATTATCACCTAAATCATAAGGAGTCGAGCGGTCCAACAATTGGGTGAGTTCAAGTTGAAATGCTCCTGTCTCATCGGCAAGATAAACCAAGATAAACTTGGGTCGAACCACGCGTCGCACTTCCTTTAACCCTAAGGCTTCTTGATAAAATAAGACACTTCGACCCACATCCAGCACATTGAGATTGCAGTGAACCATGGTAAATTTCATAAAAACATTCCCACCTTTCGTTTTCACTGTAACGAATCGAAGGTGGGAATGCAAGAAGCAATCTTATGATTCATCATGGGTTCGGATGGTTTTGACACTTTGTCGGATGGATAAGGATGGTGGCAAGATCACATGTTGAGCATGATCGTTGCCATTGAGTTCATTCAAGACAATGGCACAAGCTCGTGTCGCAATATCCAGTGTGGATTGTTTTAAACTCGTTAAAGGGACATCGAGCGTTTGCGAGAATAACAAATCATCAAAGCCTACTACCGAAAGATCATCGGGAATCTTTTTATGGGATTCACGAACTGCTTTATATACTCCATACGCCATCATGTCATTACAAACAAAGACGGCTGTAATGTCTTCTTGTAGTAGTTTCAATCCCTGTTGATAACCACTTTCAAATTGATAATCCCCTTCTTGAATCCACTCCACTGGTGGAGTGATTCCAACTTCCCGTAAGGCTTCTTCATACCCTAACAAGCGATCACGCGCCGACAACGCGGTCAAGGGGCCGGTTAAACAAGCAATGCGCCGATGACCATGATCCAATAAATGCCGAACCGCCAGTTTGGCCCCTTCTCGATTATCCACGGCCACATGAGGCATGGTCATCGTTTCGGTCCAACGGTCAATGGCGACACATGTGATATCCAGTTTCGTCAATCGTTCCAAAAAGGTTTGATCCAATAAGGATTCGGTCGCTACACAAATGAGGAGCGCGTCGATCCCGCGACTCAACAATAAATCAATATATTTTTGTTCTTCTTCCGCCCGATCCAAGGTGTTACATAGAATCACACTGTAACCTTGTCGAGAGAGCTCTGCTTCGATGTATTTTGCAGTTTCAGCAAAGAAATAGTTGGTGATGTCGGGAAGAATTAATCCAACGGTTTTGGATCGCTTGGTCACCAATCCTTTGGCAAGAGAATTGGGACGATAATTGTATTCGCGTGCCAAACGCAAGACCAACTCCCGTTTCTCAGGTGAAACACGAATGTCCTTGTTGTTGAGAATTAACGAAACTGCTCCCACGGAAAGATTTGTTTTTTCGGCCAATAATTTTAAAGTCGCCCGCATGCTATCGCCTTCTTTCTTCCAAAACCTAATAGGGGAAAAAATCCTCCACTTCTTGACGGGTCGGAATCGAATCTTGGGCACCCATTTTTGTCACGGTAACCGCTGCAACTCGGTTGGCCCATTGAATGGCTTCCACCAAGGGTACATCCTTGGCAAGCTCGGCGGCCAAGGCCCCCACAAAAGCGTCACCCGCTGCCGTGGTATCCACGGGGCGAACTTTCATTGCCGGAAAATACGTATTTTCCCCATTATAATGCAAACACCCCTCTTCGCCAAGGGTAATTACAACATTCTTGACGCCGTGTTCATATAACAGTCGGGCACTGGTTTCAGGCTTGGTGGTTTCAGGAGGTAAGCCACAAAGATTGGCAGCTTCGCCTTCGTTGGGAATGAGTAAATCCAGGGAAGCAAACAAAGTTTTTGGGAAATGGGCATAGGCTGGAGCGGGATTAAGAATAATCTTTAATCCTAAAGATGCGGCAAACGGTATCATCGACTCCACCATCGCGAGGGGAATTTCAAATTGCATTAATAAATAATCGCCTGGCTTTGCTTGGGCTTGTAAATATGCTTGGATGGGGGCCATTTGCAGACCATCATTCGCTCCCCGTTGTAGCAAGATACGATTTTCATGATGATGCAATAATATCACTGCCACACCACTGGACCCCTTCACCCGTTGCACGTGAGAGGTATCGACGCCAAGATCATGCAAATGGCTTGTAAGGACTTCGCCATATGCATCTTGTCCAACAGCGCCAAGCATGACCACAGGAACCCCTTGACGGGCCACAGCAACCGCCTGATTGGCCCCTTTGCCACCAGGATTGGTAAAGAAGTGTTCACCATGAACCGTTTCACCAGGACGAGGAAAGACGTTGGTCTTCATGACCAAGTCCATATTCAAACTCCCTAAGACAAATACTGTTTTCATATGGAACCCTTCTTTCCTTGAGGTTGTTCAATTTGTTTAGCAGCACGCACCGTATCACGCGCAAGCTCCCGAATGGACATCACTTTGTAGCGGCGCAAGTAGGTATCCAAGCGATCTCCGATTGGCTTCGTCCAATGAGGCGCCAAAGCTTTCGCTCCTTTTTGAATGCCTAAGACGGTCCCAATTTGAGCAGCATTGCAATCCACATCATACCCTTGATGACAACTAATCGAGATGGTTTCGGTAAAGTCTCCTTTGCCAAACCATAAGGCAATCACTTCTGCTGCCGCATTGGGATAACTATGAATCCAATTATAATGGTCAAACTTCTTACGACAAGGTTCCCAGGCATCTTGCCATGCCACCTGCATTTCACATTGCTCCAAAGCAAACTTAACGACGGCATAATATTCACTGCGCTTCGGCAATAAGTCAATCACGGTACGAAGCAGTACGCGCACATCGGATTCGACATAAGCGCCCGCCACCAACATGGCATTGAAGAGTTCCCCTAAAACTCCATTGTTATGATGCGATACTACGCCATCCATAAAGGCATATTGGGCTGCTCGTCGATAATCCCCAGGAACAATCATGCCACAAATGGCTCCCCGCATCTGAGCGCCAATCCATTCACGATAGGGGTTATGAAGTTTCCCAGATTCGGGAGGATAGATTCCTAACTTGATATTCTTTAATGCCCATTCTTCCGCCGACCAGCCAAAGGTTACAAGACCGGCCCATTCTTCGGCAATATCCGCCGAAGAAAGATCCAATCCTTTCCGTTCAAGGGCTTTCAAGAAGGCGATTTCATAGGTGATATCATCATTATACGTATTTGGTTTGCGTACATAATCCTTAATGGTTCCAAAGGCTTTTTGAATGGCTTCGGGCGTATATCCTTCCACCGCAGTGCCGACAGCTCCCGCGCAAATCTGAGCTAGCCATCCATAATAAGTGGCTTCCAAATACTGCGGGGCATGGCGATCATACGCCGTGGGAGCGGGAAAGGATACTTCTTGCTCAACATCGGCAAACGATTCATAGCGACCATATTGCCATGCAGGATGATGGGGATCTTTGGGAGCATGGTTCAACAAATGCCAAATACGCGTGGTAAGACGCGTTAATTCGACCATGTCTTTTCGTTCAAAGGCGGCGGTGCCAAGAGGCAACAAAGCTTCGGCCTCCCGAACATCATAGCCGAGATTTTCCATGGCTTGAACCGCCCCATAGATGACACGTTCCGGTGCGCCTGATCCTGGAACATTGGACTGCCACTTCATTTGCAGCATGATGTCTTCCATCTCTTCAATGTGATTGGAAAACAACCACCCTTGCTCCTCTTCTTCCAAAATCACAGGTACCGATTGTTGGAGAAGGTCCCACTCTGCCTTCCAAGCTTTAAAGGGTTGATTCATGGCTTTGGTCTCCTTTCAATTTCCGGCGCCTACGCGACGGAAGAATATGTTGTTTGAATGCAAAAATAATTAAAGCAAACAAGGTCATCCAATACGGTAAGGTATTGAGTAATTCATAAGGGAAGCCAAGCACCGTTTGAGCTCCTACCGCAAAGTAGTCCACCGCGCCAAAGAGTAAGGCGAAAAGCATGGTCCAACCTGGAATTCCACGCCCCATGGCTTCGGCAGCAAGGCCAATGAAACCACGACCCGCAACCATCCCCACCGAGAAATAGGACAAATAGACCATGGATAAGTAGGCTCCGCCAAGTCCAGTAAGAATACCGCCCATGATTAAGGCGATGATTTGCAGTTTTTGGACTGGTAATCCTACACTGGTGGAAGCAACGGGATGATGCCCAACTGCTCGTAAATGCAAACCCAACCGGGTTCGTTGATATAAAATGGTGAGTGCGATGCCCAAGACAAGCACAAGGTAGACCAAGAGATTTTGATCAAACAAGACCGGACCAAGAACGGGAATATCCTTTAGCAAAGGAAGGGCAAGGTTAGGAATCATCGCACTGGGACGTAACGAGGAATCTCCTTTGACGCCAATAATGACATACAACAAATAGACACATAATCCACTCGCCATCGTATTGAGGGCAATCCCAGTTAGGATGGAGGGGGTCTTCCAACGTAAGGCAAAGAAGGCAAACACCAAAGCCATTAGTACGCCTGTCACAACGGCGGCAAGTACTCCCCATAGCCAACTGGCGGTAAAATGGCTCACCAAGCCTCCCACCAAGGCGGAAACAGCCATCCCACCCTCGACATTAATGTTTAAGATTCCCGCTTTATTGGACACAAGCGCCGCCAAAGCAGCAAACATAATAGGGGTGGCAAATAGCAAGGTGGAACGCAAGAACTCGGTCGAAGCAATAAACTCAAACATGGGTTGCGCCCCCCTTCTCCGACAGGCGTTGTTGCATCCGACGATGCCGCCAACGAGCCAAGAAGGCTTGCCCGCCCACAATCAGAATCATGACTGCTTGAATGATATAAATCACTTCATTGGGAACATCACTTAAGCGTGCCATTTCCATGGCACCCACCCGTAAATACCCTAAGAACAATGCAACAAAAGGAACCAATAAGGGTTGGTTGCGAGCCATAATCGCAACAATGAACCCATCAAACCCATAATTCGGCAATGCCTTCCAAGTAAAACGATAAAAGTTCCCCAACATAAACGCCGCCCCACCAAGACCCGCCAAGGCCGCTCCCAAGACTTGAGCGAGGACAATGACACGCCCTGTAGCAATGCCACAATAACGCGCAAACTTGGAATTATAACCCGTCATTCGCAGGGTATAACCCCAATGGGTACGATAAAGGAATGCCCACGTGAGCAAGGTGAATCCGATGGCAATTAAGAAGGACGAACTGACCTCGGTCTCCGCATTTAAGAATGGCAAGCGTTGATGGTCTTGCATGTAATGCGTCGCTAAACTGGAATAATTCGGATCCGCAAATACATTATTGAACAAATACATCACAATCCAAAACAAGATAAAATTCAGCATCAAGGAGGACACAAACTCATTGACTTTTAAACGGGCTTTTAATTGAGCGGGGACATAACCAACCGTCGCAGCAATCAAAGCAGCTGCAAGAATCGCAACGATGGGAATCAAGATTGGGGGTAATTGCAAACGGACGGTCAAAATAGCCCCGACAAAGGCTCCCAGGAAAAATGTGCCTTCGCCAATCATATTGAATTGACCGGCTTGAACCATGATACAAACCGCCACCCCAGTAAAGATCAGGGGAACCGCTTCGGTAATCATTTTCCCGCGCGTATAATCATTAGCAAAGGGGGCGGTTAAAAAAATACGAATCGTCTCCATGGGGGTTTCACTGGTCAATGAAATAATTCCACAAGCGAGCACCAAAGCAAGCAAAATGGCCAGCAGGGTTCGCATGATTTCAAAGGCCAAGGAACGGAGGCGCGGCGATGCGAAGGGGGACCGCATTATACCGCACCCCCTTCCGGGCTTTGACGCTGTACGCCAAGCATGTATTGACCCAGTGTCGCTTCATCGAGGTGTTGCGGTTGGTCAATCACGGCGGTAATCGTGCCACGATGCATCACGACAATCCGCGTGGATAAAGCAAAAATTTCGGCAAGATCACTCGAGACCATGAGAATCGCTCCTCCGCGATCTCGTACTTCACGCATGGATTGATAAATGAATTCCATGGCTCCGACATCGACCCCGCGGGTGGGTTGGTTGGCAATGAGAATCAAAGGATTTTGTGATAATTCACGGGCAACGACTACTTTTTGAATGTTGCCACCCGATAAGCTCGAAAGTGTTTGTTGTTCATCCGCCGCATCAATCCGAAATTGCTGAATTCGTTGTTTCGCTTGTTGATGGAGCTGTCGGTGATAGCTAAGATTCCACGGCAGATGTCGTTTCGCCGTGAGTTCATAAGCCATCAGATTTTCAAAAATAGTGGCCGAAGAAGCGCCACCGAAGCGCATTCGATCCGAAGGAATATGACCAATGCCTTGTTGCCGTGCTTCATGGACCGAAGAAAAGGAAATGGGTTTACCTTTCAACTTCATTGTCCCACTGGTTGGTTTTCGCCATCCCGTAAGACATTCAACAAGTTCTTCTTGACCATTGCCTTCTACCCCCGCAAGACCAACAATCTCTCCGGGGTGAAGGGTCAAATGGAAGGAATGTAATAGTTTCTTTCCCTCTTCATCAATGAGGGATAAATCTTGGACTTCCCATAAAGGTTCGGTGTGGGAAATAGGGGCTGAAGGTATTGTTAAATCAACATCAAACCCTACCATTTTTTGAGAGATTTCTTCCTTGCTGATGTTGTTAATATCATAAGTCCCAATATTTTTACCATGACGCATAATGGTGATTCGATCACATAGAGCCTGGATTTCATCCAACTTATGCGTAATGATGACGATGGTGTGACCATCCTCCTTGAGACGCCGAAGTTGAGCAAATAATTCTTCACTCTCTTGAGGGGTCAAAACGGCAGTAGGTTCATCGAGTAACAAGATGGTTGCTTGTCGTAAAAGTACCTTTAAAATCTCTACTTTTTGTTTTTTCCCTACGCTTAACGAATCCACACGAGCCTGCAAATCGAGATCCATTTGATATTGATTACAAAGGGCTTGAGCGGTTTGTACCATGGCTTTTCGATTCAACCACCCATAGTGGTGTTGCTCGATGCCTAAAAAAAGATTTTCGGTAACACTTAGTTCTTCAATCAACATAAAGTGTTGGTGCACCATACCAATGCCTCGTCGCATCGCATCTTGGGGCGAGCGAAAATGAACCGGACTCCCTTGAATAGCGATAGTCCCCGCGTCAGGGATTTCCATGCCATAAAGGATTTTCATCAACGTCGATTTTCCGGCACCATTTTCACCCGCTAACGCATGGATCTCTCCTGGGCGCAAAGAAAAGTCCACGGCATCATTGGCGAGGACACCATTATCATACAATTTGACTATTCCTTGCATGCGGACGATGGCTTCCATACGAGCGACTCCTTTGCTAGTGAAAAATCATGACATCAACGACAATGACTATTGTTTATTAGGATCCAAGGCATCGTACAAGGCATTGAGTTGTTCGAGGGTGGTAAAGCGACGCAGTCCACTGTTCACCGTAATCGTTCCATCACTAATGCCAGCGATGAGACTATCGATATAAGCACGATGGTCCGCAGAAACAATGGATTCATAAAGAGCATTTTCGACAATACCAATCTTACCTTCTTTAATCCCTAAGTAGGAGAGTGTCCCATATTCAAGCTCGCCATTCATAAAAGCTTCTGATGCTTCGTAAAGCGCTAAGTCGACTCGTTTTAAAACGGAAGTCACAATGCGGGAAGCTTTGGTGGGATCCAAGTCTTTAAAATAATCGTATTGGTCACTATCCACACCAATTACATATTTGGCATTGTTTTTCGCTGAATCCAAGCATCCTAAGCCGGCTTGAGAGGCGGCAGCAAATAAGACATCCACATTCCCTTCTCCATACATTGTATCGGCAAGAGATTTGCCTTTGGGGGAATTGAAGAAATCGCCCACATAGGCATTGTAGGATAGAACATTGGTGGCATAGGCAGCATTAACCGCTTGAACTCCTTGCATGAAACCATACCCAAAATCGTTGATGATGTCAATTTTCATCCCACCCACAAATCCAGTTTTGGTTTTCCCTGCAGCGATAGTCATTAAAGCCGCCAACGCTCCGGCTAAATAACCGCCTTCGTTTTGTTTGAATAAAATGGAATGGACGGTGCTGTAATTGGCAGCATTGTTATCTTCAATTTCAGTATCGAACAAAACAAAGCGTTTGTTTGCATATTTGCTGTTGCGAACCAAGCGTTGCAACGGTTCGCGCATATCCGTGGTACCGACAATGATCAAATCAAAATCTTCATTGGCTGTCGAACGTAAGGTCGGTTCCCAACGCGTGGAATCCGTGCCCATTTCAACAATACGCACGACTGTATCGGGATAGTCGGTTTGAAACTTACTCATCCCTGCGGCGGCCGAATCAAAAAAGGACATATCGCCAAGATTTCCGTTGATGAGTAAGGCAATCTTGGTAATCCCATCATCGACCACTGAGGTGGCACTGGAGGTTGTTGAGGATGTACTTGAGGATGAAACGCTCGAACTCGGTTCGGCACACCCCGCTAGTGGTAAGCTACAGGCGAGGAGCCCCGCCAAAAATAATTGTTTTGTTTTGTTCATTGTAGTTTCCTCCCTGAAGCAAGGAAGTCCCCCTCCCGAAGCATCGGGAGGGGTGATTCCTATCGTCTATGGTTATTGAAATTTTTACCAAGATACTTCGCCGTAGTACCAATACATGTAATCGCCATCACGAAGTTGATAGCCGTTGCAACCAAAGGAAGGGATTCCTCCATTAATGGTATACATCCAATACATGCTTTGCTCAGAATTGTTCACGTAATCGCCAATCGTGGTCACAAATCCTTCATTGATCCCTGCTTGAGCAAGGCCTTTGTCGGTAACCGCTTCTTTTAAGAATTCGGAAGCCCACATAGTGTCGGATTTCAAAGCGACGGTACCGTTGTAAAGGATGATATCTTCTTCATCATCCAAGACAACAATCTTTAAGTTGACCGTAAAAGTTGGGGAATATTGACCGGCTCCTAATGATTCGGCCGTCACTTCATCCTCGCCGACGGTAAAGGCCCAATCCCCAAGTTCACGTTCGGGGACAACAGGTTCGGCCATCCAATCCACCACATCATATGTCCACAGCATATAGTCGCCATCGCGCATTTGATAGGCGTTGCATCCAAAGGATGGTGATAACCCATTGATCGTATACATCCAATACATACTTTGTTCGGCATTGTTGACATAATCGCCAAGGGTGGTAACAAAACCTTCATTGATACCTGCTTGAGCAAGACCCTTGTCGGTGACCGCTTCTTTGAGAAATTCCGAGGCCATCATGGTATCAGATTTCAAAGCGACCGTCCCATTGTAAAGAATAATGTCTTCGTCTTCATCGGGTACCACAATCTTCAGATTGATGGTGAAGGTTGGCGAGTATTGGCCGGCTCCCAGAGATTCGGCGGTAACCTCATCGGTGCCGACGGCAAATTGCCAATCAAACCCTGAACTACTGGAACTACTCGAACTCGAACTGCTCGACGAAGCAGCTGGTGCACAGCTGGCTAAGGCGAGCATGGACATCATAGCGACAGCAAATGTCCAACGAAATGTTTTATTCATGTCTTTCCCTCCTGCTATATGAAGCAAGAAATTCTTGCTTGTAGCAAATGATTAGGCGTCGATGGAAATGAAAATGGGATTGGTAATGGCGTATTGTACATCGGTACCCAGTGCCTCGATAACGATCCAGTCGCCATCTTGTAGACCTGTTAATGAGAGGGCTTGCTCAATGTTAGGGTTGGTGAGATTAGTGATTGTTTGAAGAACTTCACCATTCTTCACAATGCGTACTCCTTCCCAACCATCACGTGCAAAACCCTC
>CAZVZF010000007.1:0-19080 GCA_964631095.1 uncultured Eubacteriales bacterium | reverse complement strand
GAACAACTCATTCAACACACCGAACCCGGGATTGACATTATTGTACGTGGACGAGAAGCCTCCTATCCTAATATCATCTTAAATTCCACCAAATTTGCCCAACTTATTGCCTCGTTACGGGAAGAATATGATTTTGTGATTCTGGATTGCCCCCCACTACTCGTGGTAAGTGATGCCCTAATCATTAGCAAGCATTCGGACGGTGTCTTATTGATTGCCGCCATGAATCAAACCCCAAAAGAGTCGTTTCAAGAAGCTTTACGGCTACTGAAACAAAATAACATTAAAGTTTTCGGTATCAACCTTACCCGCGTTGAAACGAAGAAGTCTGGCTACGGCGATCACTATCATTACTATGAATACAATGACAAAGAAGAAAATGCAGCGGGAAAGTAATTTCCCGCTGACGTTTTTTGGGAGGGATTCTTATTGATTGATTTGCATACCCATGTTCTCCCTAATATTGATGATGGGTCATCATCCCTTGAAGCATCCCTTCAAATGGTGTTGGCGGCGGACCAAATGGGCGTCCGGACCATTGTTTGTACTCCTCATTATGAAGTTCATGGACATTATCAAGTGAGTAATGAACAAATGGATGCTGCCTTGACTCGACTTCAAGCAGCCCTCAGCAACCATCCTCATGGTGTGAACTTATGTCTTGGCCATGAACTCTATTATCATCCCAGCATTATCGAACGTCTCCGCCAAGGAGAACTACGAACCTTAGCCGGTTCACGGTATGTCCTGCTGGAATTTTCCACTTCTTATTTTGATTATGATTTGGATGATATCCTTTATACCTATGGACTCTATGGCTATCGAGTGATTGTCGCTCATGTCGAGCGTTACCCGATCTTCGAGGAACGGACCCTCACTTGGCTACGAGCGGAAGGGGCTTTGTTTCAAATCAATGCGGAGACGCTCTTGTCGGTGAAACATCAACGCAAAGCCTTAGCCTGGCTCAAAAGTGGATTATTATCATTTGTAAGTAGTGATGTTCACGAAGGACGACCCAATCGTCTGCAAGAAGCTTATACGTTCGTATCCAAAAAACTAGGGAAACAATACGCCGAGGCCATCTTTATTACTCATCCCCAACGGGTAATTGATAACGAAGAATGGCCCGACCCAAGAAGGGGCTGAGAACATGAACATTGTGCGACGTCGAGTCATGCGAGTTGTTCGCTACATGACGTTTGATTTTCTCATTATCTTATCTGTACACTTGTTTGCCATTATCACCTACAATAGTTCCTTTGAATCGCCGATTTTTGCCCCTTATGAAACCTTCTTTTTGATTATGTTACCCACCAAAATGTTCTTATTCTTCCTCTTTAAGTTTTATCACTTTGTGCTTGATTATGTGGGATTGGAAGATGTCTTTAAAATCGGCATTACGGTCGTGGTGGCCAATTTAATCTTATTTGGTTTTTTCAAAATGGGAGGAATTCACACCCTTCCCCTTTCCTTGTATTTCCTCGCTTCGCTGTTTGAAGCATTGGCCATTGCAGCCGTGCGGTTATGGAAACGAATTGTCAATTACTTGCAACGAGTGTATGCCTTGCGTGGAGGAGCCCCGCTTCCTGATGAAAACGGTCGAAAACGCACGTTAATCATCGGTTCAGGTTCCGGAGGGGTGATGGTATTAAAAGAATTACGTCATAACCTTGAATTAAATGCCATCCCTATTGCCTTTGTGGATGATGACGTCAATAAGATTGGCGAGTATATCAAAGGTATCGAGATTATTGGTCCCATCGCCAACATCAATCGATTCATTGATCAATACAATATCCAAGAAGTCATTATCGGCATTGCCAACTTATCCCACACCCGGATGCGGGAAATTTTGGACCTGGTTTCACGTTCCAATGTATCCATCCGTCGTCTTCCTTTGATGAAAGAAATGGAAGAAGGCGCTCCTACTCAATTAGTGGAAGTCAAAATTGAAGACTTGCTGAATCGCGATGAAATTCATCTCGATATTGAGGGTATTCGAAACTTCTTGGCGGAAAAGACCATTTTGGTGACTGGCGCAGGTGGCTCGATTGGGAGTGAATTATGTCGTCAGATTGTTCAACAAAAACCGCGTCGTCTCGTCTTGTTTGATATTTATGAAAATGGTGTCTATGACATTCAAATGGAATTGCTTCGTTACGCTTTCAAACATGAAAGCGAGCCTGCTTGTGAGATCATTGTCCGCATTGGCAGTGTGTATAATGCGACTCGCTTGGAAGAAATCTTTGCAGCCTATCGACCAGATATTGTCTTTCATGCCGCCGCCTACAAGCATGTTCCTTTAATGGAAGATAGTCCCATGGAAGCGATTCGGACCAATGGATTTGGTACGTATCATACGGCTAAACTTGCCTTACAATATGGTGCCCAAAACTTTGTGCTTGTCTCCAGTGATAAGGCTGTTCGTCCCACGAATGTGATGGGTGCCACTAAACGATTTGCCGAACGTATTGTGCAATACTTTGCCACTCAATCGAGTTCTACTCGGTTTTCTATGGTACGATTTGGCAACGTATTAGGCAGTAATGGATCCGTGGTTCCTTTGTTTAAAAAACAAATCTTGGATGGAGGACCTGTTACGGTTACTCATCCAGACATTACACGATTCTTTATGACGATTCCTGAAGCGGTGGGGCTCATTCTTCAATCCGCAGTGTTTTCTTCCGGGGGTGAAGTCTTTATTCTCGATATGGGGGAACCCGTAAAAATTCGGGAATTAGCAGAAAAGATGATTCGCTTAAGCGGCTTTCAACCAGGAGTGGACATTAAGATTGAATACGTAGGATTGCGCCCTGGGGAAAAACTATATGAAGAACTATTGGTCAATCATGATAATGCGCACAACCGCACCGATAACAACCGCATCTTTGTGGAACCCAAAGATGATGTCCGTCCCATTGAAGAAGATATGAAGTGGTTTGCTTCGGTCATCGATCACCAATTAAGCAACGAAGAAATCAAGGCGGCCTTACAGACCATCATTACGACCTATCACCAAGAACATTAAAAAAACAGAGCATAACCTTTAGGGTCCATGCTCTATTTTCTACTTATTTTTCTGTCTTTTTGCCGTTCCGCTTTTTAAAATAGTCTTCCACATAATTTTCTTTATTGACTTGATTGGCGCGGGCGATGGCCAAGGTTCCTTTGGGAACCAATTTGGTAACCGTCGATCCTGCGGCGGTATAGGAATCATCTTCCAATTGGACAGGGGCAATGAGGTTGGTGTTGCAGCCGATGAAGACATTGTTGCCGATGGTGGTCCGATTTTTGTGGACCCCATCGTAATTGACAGTGATGGCGCCACAACCAAAGTTGACATTTTCCCCCATGGTACAGTCCCCAATATAGGCAAGATGAGAGGCTTTGGTGTTGTTTTGGGTGGTGGAATTTTTGACTTCGACGAAATTGCCAATACGATTGTGCGTTCCGATATGAGCGCGATCGCGTAGATGGGCAAAAGGGCCCACAACGGTATCCGCTTCGACAATGGAATCATAGATTAAGGAGTGGCGGGCGTGAACGCGTTCGCCTAAGGTTGAATTATGAACTTCCGTATTAGGACCGACAATGGCATCTTTACGAATGATGGAATGACCGGTGATGTAAGTATTGGGGTGTAAGACAACCCCTTCTTCAATCTCTACTTCTTCTCCGATGGTGATGGTTTCGGGGTTAATCATGGAAACCCCTTGAAGCATGTATTGTTTGTTGATGCGCATGCGTAAATAAGCTTCGGCAATGCTTAAGGAGTATAAATCATTAACCCCTAGTAAACAGTCGCTGCGTGGTGCTTTGTAGGCGACTGCACTGCCCTTATTCGCAATGAGTTCGACTATATCAGTGAGATAATATTCGCCTTGGGCATTGTGATTGGAAAGAGAAGCGAGAGCTTGGAAAAGTGCTTTGGTTTGTACACAGTAAAGCCCACTATTGATTTCTTTGATGGTGCGAAGCGAGGCATCGGCATCTTTTTCCTCTACAATCCTTTTTAATAAGCCAGCATGATTGCGTAAGATACGACCATAACCAGTGGGATCTTCCATCTCGGTGGTCATTACTGTCAAATCGGTATGGGAACTTTGGTGTACGCGAACCAAATCCTCGATTAATGAAGCGGAAAGTAAGGGCATGTCTCCAGGGAGAATGAGGGTACAGCCTTCAAGGTCTTGAAATGCCTCACGAGCACATAAGACGGCGTGACCGGTGCCTAGTTGTTCGGCTTGATGGGCGAAAGTTACTTCCCCTTCCAGCATGGCTTCAAAAACTTCTTTTTTGTGACCAACAACAACGATGATTTCTTGCACGCAATCCGCTTGCTTCAATGCATCGACCAAATAACGAATCATCGGTTTTCGTAACAAGGGATACGCACATTTCGGTAATTCTGTCCGCATCCGGGTTCCTTTTCCGGCAGCAAGAATGACAGCACGACATTTCATGGTCTAACCTCCTTGGGTGTCCCAATGGACAATGAGCGAATTAAGTGAACGAGGGTAGCGATAGCAGCATCGACGTCGGCGGTCGTGGGAGCACTGGCTGAGACGCGCACCAAGGCTTCGGTTCCACTTGCACGAACGAGAAATTTACCGCGCTCTCCATATTTTTGTTGAAGTTGATGCACCATATTTTGCACCGAGGGATGGGTAGCGATGGATTTATTCGGAACGGCAAGATTCACCAAACGTTCGGGGTAACGCACCAAGTTGCGAGTGAGTTCCGCTAAGGTTTTTTGTTCTTCTTCGAGAACCCGTAACAAGAGTAAACTCGCAAGAATTCCATCACCGGTATTGAGTGCATCACGCCAAATGATATGACCGGATTGCTCGCCCCCGAGGGATAATTCTTGTTGCTCGAGTGTTTCCAACACATATTTGTCACCAATGTCCGTTTCAATGATTCGAATCCCTTCTTGACGAAGTTGATTCAAGATGCCAAGATTGGACATTTTTGTAACGACTAAGGTATCGTTCGCGAGTTGCCCGTGTTTGCGCAAATAACGAGCCAATATGGCCAATATTGCGTCGCCATCATAAAGAACTCCTTGAGCATCCACGCATAAAAAACGATCGCCATCTCCATCAAAACTAAAGCCAAGGTCAAGCTGTTGGTCACGAACTAAGGCTTGGATGCATTCCATATGAGTCGCTCCACAACCTTCATTGATGTTCGTGCCGGTCGGTTGAGATGCCGCCAAAAATACATGAGGACTGACCTCTTGATAAATCATTGCTGCCACTTCATAGGTTGCACCGTGAGCACAATCTAAGCCGATTCGTTGTTGAGATTTTGGAGCATGAGTACGTAAAAAAGCGAGGTACTCATCGCGCACTTGGGTTGTGGCCACATAAGTTCCGATGGTAGCCTGATAGGCGGGGGGAGTCGCATCCAGTGCGTCTTCAAAAGCAGCCTCTTCGGGCGCCAAAAGTTTTCGCCCATTTTTAAATAGTTTTAAACCGTTGTCAGGATAGGGATTATGACTAGCAGTAATCATGACACCACTGCATTGATGGGTGCGACAATAATAGGCGAGCCCCGGTGTGGGCAATATACCGGCATGCAAAATAGAAACATTTTGTGAAAGTGCTCCGCTTATCAAGGCACCGGCCAACAGCATGTTGGATTGGCGAGTGTCCATTGCTAGGACGATTTGTTCCGCAGGAAGAGTGGCCAACGCTTTGCCAAAGCGAAGGCAGAGCTCTGGGGTTAGCGTTAGATTGGCGGCCCCACGAATGCCGTCAGTTCCAAAATATCGGCCCATAAAGTTACTCCTTTTTTGTTGTACCCAAAGGGGTACGTGTGGTAAATGGTTTAAATTTAGTGTAGCACAATTAAGGGTGAAAATATAGAGTACAATCAATTGTTGGTTGCAAGAGCAAAAAAGAGCGATTATAATGGGGATTGAAATCCAAAGTGAGGCGAAGAATCATGCCCAATATTCTTGAATGGTTACGATATTTGTTGCTCGGTTTGTTGCAAGGGATTACCGAAGTCTTACCCATTTCATCCAGTGGACATCTTGTCTTGGCACAAGAACTAATGCAAATGGGGGATATGGATTTGTCGTTTGAGGTTTTTCTCCACTTTGCTTCTTTGCTTGCCATCTTGTGGTTGTTTTGGCCCAAATTATGGCGACTTATCAAAGGGTTCTTCCGTTATTTTGCCCATCATGAAATCGAAGATCAAGAACCTTACCGTTATGGATGGTATCTTCTTCTTGCGACTGTGGTGACTGCGGTTGTAGGATTTGGCATCCAGCAACTCACGGGTGGACAGTTTAGTTCATTGTTTGTAGGTGTTTGTTTGTTGCTCAATGGGACCATGTTACTTTTCTTGGGGCATCGACAAGGGACGCAACGAATTAGTTCTCTTCCTTGGTGGAAGGTGGCGCTCATTGGTGTTTTTCAAGGAATAGGCGTTTTTCCAGGTATTTCTCGTAGTGGGGCAACCATTAGTGGAACGCTAGGGATGAATGTCACCAGAGAAGAAACCGCTGATTTTGCTTTCCTTTTGTTTCTTCCAGCCGCTGGGGGTGCCGCTTTATTGGAAATTCCCACGTTTCTTGAGGGCTGGCAAGTCGCAATGACCGGTCCTTATTTGCTTGGTTTTGTCGCTGCATTTTTGGCAACCTATTTTGCCTTTTCCTGGTTGCGTCGTTTGATTCGAAACGATCGCTTCCATTGGTTTGGTTATTACTGCCTCGGCATCGGGGCACTTACGATCTTCTTAACTCTTTAATGGATAAAAAAAGCATTCTTCGCGAATGCTTTTTTAACGATCCATTTTGTTTAAGGTTGGGACTTGATAACCAATCGCATGAATGATGTCTTGAATCTCACGATACTTTCCCTCGCTCTGGGTTAGTGGTGCTTCGTAATTGCCCACAAAAACCATGAGGGAGGATTGGGTAAGTTGTTGCATGTGCTGCAACGCTTGTTGGTAGGCTTCTTTTCCAAAACGGGATTGGAAATGTTCCATCTGTGCCCGAAAAGCGGGTTCAAGGTAATAGGTCCCACAAAGTGAGCAGGTTGTTTTAGGGCTAAAAGGGTTGGCTGGCTCGTAGATTGTCGTGGCGGGTTGCCCGCAAAGATAACATTTCATGAAATCACCGTCTTCACTATACTTGAAAATCCTTGTTTTCGCAATCGTGGCGCTTTCTTTTTGTATGGGGATTTCCTATAATGAAGACGATGCAAGAGGGTGCTAGTATGATTCTTACGGGGGCTGAAGCCATTCGTTACATTGAAGATCGAAAAGGGATGAAAAGCGATTTCATTCATGTCCAACAACTATTTGAGAACCACGGGAATTTTCAACATTCCTTGCGTGTCGTCCACGTGGCCGGAACCGATGGAAAAGGGAGTACGGTCAATTTTCTGCGTAGCATCTTACAGGCAGCAGGATATCGGGTAGGGACCTTTACTTCCCCTTACCTTGAAGTGCATAACGATCGGATACGTATCAATGATGAATTTATTCCAGATGAGGACCTCGTTCGTTTGGTTCAAACCTATCAAAAAGAGTTCGATGAAGGCCGTTACAGTTTCTTTGAAGTGGATACCTTTTTGGCCCTACGCTACTTCTACGAACAACAGGTAGATGTTGCAATTGTGGAAGTAGGCATGGGGGGACGTTTGGATGCCACCAATGTGGTCATACCCTTGGTAAGCGTCATCACCAACATTGGCTGGGACCACATGCAATACCTCGGAGATACCATTGAAAAGATTGCTTGGGAAAAAGCAGGAATCATCAAACCTGGGATTCCTTGTGTCATGGGATATGCCATGGTGGATGAAGCAAAAAAAGTCATTGAGCAACGTGCGCAATCGGTACAAGCACCTTTGTTTACGGCGCCCATTCCTTCTCAAACGAAAGGTCAGGGTGATTCGCTTTCGTTTAAAATTCAAGGAGAAAGTTATTCCATTGAAAGCCCCGCCTTGTATCAAATTGAAAATGCGAGCTTAGCCTTGAGTGCTGCCACCATGCTTCGCGAACACTATGGATTCAACATCCCTCCTAGAGCTTGTGTACAAGGATTGCAACAAGCTCATTGGAAAGGACGCTTTGAGCGGATGCTCGAGGATCCCATCACCTACATTGATGGGGCACACAATGCCCATGGCATCGCTGCATTATTGGAAACGTTGCAGCGTTTCCAAACCATGGGGCATTCACTAACCCTTGTGTTTACTGCTCTCAAAGATAAAGATACCGACGGGATGATGGAGCAATTGCTGCGTTTGAAAGTGCCGGTTCGGGTTACTCAATTTGATTTTGATCGAGCCAAAGCAGCTGATGATATTGCCGATCATTATCCAGTTAAGGTGTGTCCGGATTGGCAATGTTGCATCAATGAAGTCTTGGAAGAAGCTCGACGCTTGCATCAAGTGGTCATTATTACGGGTTCACTCTACTTTATTACATTGGCGCGTGAATATTTGTTGCAGATTAAGGATGTGAATCGTCATGATTAGTACCACCCGACGTCTTACTATGGCGGCTTTTTTGGCCGCATTGTCCATTGTATTAACACGCTATTTTTCGATTCTTGTTCCATTGCAAGGGGTGCCATCCTTGAGTGTGGAACTTGGGGGCGTTCCTATTATGATTTCGGGAATTATTCTTGGGCCAGTAACGGGTGGAATGGTTGGATTTGCCGCCGATTTATTAGGGTTCTTAGTGAATTCCCGTGGAGGGCCTTATCATCCTGGGTTTACATTGAACGCGGTTTTGACTGGTGTCTTGCCAGGACTTCTTTTTTGGTGGTATCGACGGAGTCATCCAAAGCAAGCATTGATATTACCTTTAACAGTAGGGATGCTAGGAGTGCTAGGTGTTGTTTCCTTGATATACTTGGTGGTGGCGCCTCTACAATTCCCACAACCTTGGATTCAATGGGCACTCATTGGTGCAGTAGTGGCTATTGAGGCGCTCGGTATTTTTGTTTTATTACGAGTTGTTCACAAAGAAAATAGTCGCAAGGCTCAAGATTTGCCTTTGCGACTATTGTTGGTGGTGATGACGGTCGAAATTCTCGTCTATATATCCCTTACTCCGATATGGATTTATGGATTGTATGGGATTCCTAGTATCTTCAGTCTTTTGTCGCGGGTGTTTCGAGCGGTATTGATGATTCCTCTAAAGACGGTGTTGTTACTGGCACTGCTTCGGGTGTTGCCTCAGGCATTGCTTCGACCGTAGAGGATGCAGCGAGGGAAGAAACCAAGGGATCTTTATCAGGAGAAGGAGTGGCAACTGCTTCTCTTTTTTTACGCCCTTTGGGGACGCTGGGTACTTCAGGAATCATGGGTTGATCGTCCTGGATTTCGTTGGATTCCTGCGTTACGAGCTCAGGGGATTCTTCCAAAGAGGGTACTTGTTCGGTGGCCGAGACGTCGGAAGTTGCTTTGGCTTTCCGCTTGGGTTTTTGGGTGACTTTCACGGGTTGTTCGTCAGGTGCGATTTCGGTTGATTGTTCAGGTTCGTTCGGGACCGGCAACGATTCGGGAAGGGGCTCTTCCACCACTGGAAGAGGATCTTCGGGGATTTCGATGGATGGGATACCAAGGTCAGTGGTAGTCACTTCAAAGCGTTCCCCCATTGGACCGAGATGTTCAAAACAGACGGTGCCCTCACGTTCAATTCGGAAGCGTAAGCACTCGTTTTCCTTGTCGAGACGCAAGGTGAAAGGTTGACCAAAAAGAACGATGGCTTCTAATGTAGCATAAGGTAACGCTCGGGGCAAGGTTGGTTTGCATTCATAACGCTCAAAATCCAGTGGTCGTAAACCAAAAAGACCATCGATATAGATGCGCAGATAAAGCAAACTCTCGGCAGCGAGATGGGCACCATTGCCTTCAGGATAGGCTTCCACAGGATAGGGAGTGTGGGTCCCTAACAAGCGTGAGCGGCTATAGGTAACAAGTTTTTCATAGGCTAGCTCAGGTTGGTTGCTCTGAAAGGCGGCCCGTAAGGCAAAGAGTAAGGAACGATCCCAGGTGATGGTTTTATTGGCTGCGCTTTTGAGGCCAAAGGGAGTCCACAAGTAGTCACTAAAAATGGCTTGAAGGGTGGATTCAGCAGCCTCTTCAATTCCCACAGTAAGGGGCAAGCAAATCCAACTACGTAAGATACGATTTCTACCATAATATCGGTAGGAATCGAAACCTTGGACATCCCCGCGTAGGTGCGTAAGAATGGCATTTTTTAAGAGCTCTGCTTGTTCGTAGTAAGTGGCAGCTTGAGCCTCATGATGAAGCATGGTTTGAATCATGGCTGCCGATCGCAACGCATCATAGGTGAGACATTGAGTGGCGAGATTGGCTCGTCCACTCGGGAAGCGTCCTTCCAATTCATCACTACTGGAGCGAATCAATCCTTTACCATCTTTACGATTCCATAAATGAGTGAGAGCTTGTTCGGCAGCAGGCCATAATTCGTGGAGCCACTCCAAGTTACGTGCACTCAGTAAGAAACGTAATAAGCCTGAAGCAAACATGGCATTGTCTCCACGATCTCCGGCAACCGAGAAAGGGGTTGTTCCACCATCGACTAAACTACTAGGAAGGGTGGTCGCCCCTTGCTGCAATTGATGGGCAAACAAGCGATAACCACGAAGAGCAGCTTCACTAGCTATCGTATCTCCAAGCCACGGAAAGAGAGGATAGGAGTACTCTGCCTGATCGTTGGTCCAGATGGCAGCATAGTATTCGCCACCACCGGGCGAATGCAAGAGGCCTTGTTTGGTTTCAAATATACTTTCCAAACCCCGTAGTTTGGCATAAGAAAACAACGTATTTAAAACGGGATTCGGAGTCTTGAGTTGCAAACCTTCGTGCAAAGTATGTTGAATCCACGCCGCGCGTTGGGCGATGGATCCGGCACGATCCACATGAGGGCGTTCCGCGTGAGTGGAAGCAGTATAGACATAGGATAGTTCCACACTAGCCTTGGGGGCTAAGGTTGTGGAAAGGGTGCGGTGAGAGGGGATGATGAATAAATAGTGACTGGATTTTCGACGTTTGTTGGCGCTTGTTTGGATGGTTAAGGAACGATCAAAATAAGAGAGCGACAAACGAGCCCGTGAGGTGTTGGTAATCGTGATGGTTTCCATCAAATAAGGTTGATCGATGGCCACATGATAGGTACGAATAATGTCAGCCTTGGCAGTCTTGCTTGTAAGTTGTAAATGCCCTCGTTGTTCCACCCGGACCAATTGTTCGGCTTCTTCCTTACCATTGAAGCGTAAGTCCCCATACCATAAAGCATCAAAATTATAAGCGAGATGGCCTCTTGTCGCACGAGGATATACCCGAATCGAAGGGAATACCAAATGACGATGAAGCCGAAGCTGGCCTTGTTCATCTCGGCCATAGGAAAGTAACGCACTGATGGTACGTCCACTGATTTCCATATGATCACTAAAGATGCTTGGTGGTTCGGGGAATTCCCGAACGACTTGATCATCTTGTAATTTACTGACTACGTTCGTCGACGAACTTTGCAGGAGATTGCACCAAAGGGGAAAACGACGTGGCATCCGGCGAATTTCTCGATAATAACTGATTCCTCCAGCGATACGTGTCCAAGGGGCAATCATACACCATTCCCCTCCCTAAAGGAGCGAATCGCCATGGCATTTAAGAGTGCAGCCGATTTTTCGATGCCTTGCTTGGCTAAAATCGCCATGTCTTTGGTTATGAGCATTCCATAAAGAACGCCAGCCATAAAGGCATCGCCTGCTTCCTTGACTTTTCGCTTGGTAGTCGCTTGGGATTTTAAATAGCCATTCCCATGCTCATCATAATAATAAACCCCATCTTTTCCTAAGGTTAAGAAGGCACGACGGAGCCCTAATTTCTTGAGACGCTCTTCTGCAATCACACAATCACTAACATCAATGATGGGGAATTCCGCCAACAATGAACTTTCTTCTTTGTTGAGTTTTGCTGCAAAAAGATGAGGAGCTACTTGACGACAGATGGCCGGAAAGTCCTCCGAACTTGGTTTTCCAATCCAAGAGAGAGAAGGGGTATAAGCAAAAAGGGCTTGGATGACTGCGGGAACATCCAAATCCAACATCCCCAATGAAATTTGCGAAAAGATGGGTCGAAATTCATCTAAAACTTGGGGGATTAATTCTTCATCATAATCAAACAATTCCCATTTTTCGTGATTGGCATCATCGTAAGTGACCAAAGGAGTATGCGTCACCGGCAAGCGAAAGACTTGAATTCCATGCTCGCGTAAAGCGTTTCGGAAAGCGTTGCCCGCGTCGTCCACACCAAAAGGCGCAAAAACAAAAATGCGCAACGGATCAATCGATTGGGCAAGATGGATGGCGACATGATAGGCACTTCCGAGAAAATGCCAGGTTCCATCGTTAGAGTTGAAATGCCCGGCCACACGGCCGACAATGGCAATGGACATGTTGGTCACCTCTTCGCACTGTGATAGATAAAGTATACCATATCTTGAGGGAAGACGAGTGTTCACTTTGTAAATTTACATCAAGGAACCACCATGGTATGATGGGGAGGAAGGGGGGATTTTTCCATGAAGGACAATGACTGGCAACCTCTTTTGAATCACGAATATCAGCAGCCTTATTTTCAAACATTACGATTATTTATTCATCATGAATATCGAACGAAGGTCATTTTTCCACCGGCCAAACAACTGTTTCGTTGTTTGGAATTAACCCCTTTTTCTGAGGTGAAAGTTGTTTTATTAGGACAGGACCCCTATTATCGTTTGGGGCAAGCAGAAGGATTATGTTTCTCAGTGCCCCGGGGAGTTCCTGTCCCTAAAAGTCTCCAAAATATTTATCGCGAGTTGCAGGATGACCTTGGAGTGACACCCCCTTCGCATGGCCATCTTAGCGCTTGGGCGCGCCAAGGTGTGTTGCTCTTAAATACGGTGCTGACTGTCGAAGAAGGACGCCCTTTGTCGCACAAGGACCACGGCTGGGAAATCTTTACGGAGCATCTAATTCGCGCATTAAATGCGGATGGTCGTCCGAAAGTCTTTGTTCTTTGGGGTGCTGAGGCTGGCCGAAAGGCCGAATGGATTACCCATCCTCATCATCTGGTGTTGCGAGCCCCTCATCCTTCGCCTTTGGCCGCTCATCGCGGCTTCTTTGGGAGTCGCCCCTTTTCAAGAATTAATCAATTTTTGCAGGCGAATGGACGAGACCCCATTGATTGGTCATTACCATCCCACGAGGAGGACGATACCTAAGCTTGCATCCGCCGTGATGGCTTGTTATAATGTCGACGACAGGGGAGCCCGAAAGGGCTGAGATGCAACCATGCATAAACCCTTTGAACCTGAAAAAGGCAGTGCTTGCGCAGGGAGTCGTGATCCAATCGGATCATCTTTGCGCCCCATTGTTACCCAACAAGGAGGGGCTTTTTTATGAATCCACGTGTCCAAAAAATGACGTTTCTTTCGATGATGTTAGCGTTAGCGTTAGTGCTAGAAATCGTCTCCTCTCTTTTCTTTCGCATGCCCGAAGGGGGCAGTTTTTCTTTGGTAGCCATCCCCATTTGGTTGGTGGGATTACGCTACCATTGGCGCTCGGCGGTTTTTGTTGGGGTGGCGACAGGAGTGTTACAAGGATTGTTTATTCCTCCCTATATCGTTCATCCTATTCAATACCTGCTCGATTACGGTGTCGCTTTTGGAGTATTAGGGTTTGGAGCAGTGTTTGCCAAGCAGGCAACCTCATCGACTCGTCAATTGACTGCGTTAGTTCTCGGAGTGTTGCTAGTGCTTGTTGTTCGTTATCTTGTACACGTGACGACGGGCATCTTCTATTTTCCCGAATATGCAGGAGACCAAATCGTTTGGATGTATTCGCTTGGATACAATGCTACCTATATGGCTCCTTCCTCTTTAGCCACTCTCTTGGTGACGCCACCCGTATGGTGGGCGCTCCATTCGAAAACGACACTTTTAAAATGAACACTTAAAAAATGGTGTTCATTTTTTCTCAAATTAGGTATAATAAAAAAAGTGACGGGGGTGCGTCTATGCTTTCCATCGGTCAAATTGTAACAGTCTGTAGCTTTAAGCACGATGGTAGTGTCCATCGTGTGTGGGATAGTAATCAAGTTGTTGCCATCCAAGAGGACTGTTTGGTGCTTGGGAATTTTCGCACGGGAGTGATTGAGAGTGATGGTCGCCGCTGGCAAACCAAAGAACCCGCTCTGTCCTTTTTCTTTCCCAAACGTTGGTACAACGTGATTGCCATGTTTCGTACGGATGGTGTTCACTTTTATTGCAACCTCGCTTCGCCGCATTTGGTGGAACAAAGCATGATTTCCTATATTGATTATGATCTCGATGTGGGACTTGCTCCTAGCGGAATCGTGCGTGTGTTGGATGAAAATGAATATGCCCATAATGCGGAGAAATTTCATTATTCGACCTCTTTGAAAACCGTCATTGAACAAACCATGTTACAAGTTATGGCAGACGTACGTAATAAGGCCTTCCCCTTTAGTGAAGCCTTTGTGCAGCCGTTCTTTAAAGACTATTTCCGCATGAAGAAGATTTAAGTGCATTTATTTGAACAATCAATAGATTCTATGGTATAATCTTATTAGAAATATTTCTCATTAAGAGAACCAAGGAGGAATTATTGATGGAAGAAATGTATCACATGCCGTTAATTGGCGAACCTGCTCCTAGTTTTGAGGCGGTCACCACCCAAGGGAAAATCAAGTTTCCCGAAGATTACAAAGGAAAATGGGTCATTCTCTTTTCCCACCCTGCCGACTTTACACCTGTATGTACGACCGAATTCATGACCTTTGCGTCGATGATGAATGACTTCAAAGCCTTAAACACTGAACTTGTTGGCTTATCGGTCGATTCGCTTTATGCCCATATCGCTTGGTTGCGTCGTATCAAAGAAATTGAATGGAAACAATTCAAAGATATTGAAGTAACCTTCCCCTTAATTGAAGACATTCGGATGGATGTTGCCAAGAAATATGGCATGATTCAACCCGGCCAATCCAATACTCAAGCTGTCCGGGCCGTCTTTGTGATTGATCCCAAAGGCATGATTCGGACCATCCTCTATTATCCGTTGTCCTTAGGACGTAACTTTGATGAAATCAAACGTATTATCCTTGCGTTGCAAAAAGCCGATAAGGATGGCGTTGCCACCCCTGCCGACTGGCGTCCAGGCGATGATGTGATTGTTCCTACTGCTGGATCGTGTGGCACGGCCAAAGAACGGATGGAAAGTCAAGATGATGACATGTATTGCCTCGACTGGTTTATGTGCTTCCGCCGCGAAAAGAAATAACGCGAATTGATACTTCGAATTGTGATGAAAGGAGGGTATTTGCATTGAATTATCGAAATACCCGCCAAAAAGAGATTATTCTAAAGACGGTGCGCTCACTCTACCATCCGACAATCACGGAAGTAGCAGATCTCGTGCGTCAAGAACATCCCACCATTGGGGTGTCGACCGTCTATCGGAATGTGAATCTCTTGGTGGAACAAGGCCAATTACGGCGCTTACCGATGCCGGATCAAGCCATGCACTACGATGCTAATTTGCATCCCCATCAACACTTCCAATGTGTGGATTGTGGAAAAATTTTAGATTTGGACTTTGATCCTTATGATCAACTAGCCGAATACATGAAAGAAAAAGCGCAATTAGAAATCGTCGCGCATGAAACGGTATTTAGTGGTCGCTGTCCCCAATGTGGGCATGGTGCTCATTCCTAACAAACGAAGCAAGCTGGGTTGAATGTCAACCCAGTTTTTTTAGGAAAGAAAAAGATTGAAAATATACTTTACAACTCTACTGTGATAAAGTATGATAGGAACATCACAGAAGGGGGTTTCATTATGAAACGAAAACAAGGAGTTCTACTTCTTGCTACTATGAGTCTTATGGTAACGGGATGTGGAAGCAGTACAACCGATTGGGAATATATTGTGGAGAAGAATGAATTGATTGTGGGATTTACCGATTTTCCGCCGATGGGCTATTTGGAAGAAGGGGTGGCCACGGGCTTTGACATTGAACTGGCCGAGAAGGTTATGGAGGAGTTGGGGATTCCCTTGCGTACCCGCTATATTTCATGGGATGCCAAAGTGATGGAACTGGATGGCAAACGGATTGATGCCATTTGGAATGGGCTTACCATTACCGAAGAGCGTGAAGCACAGATGACTTTTTCCAAACCATACTTTGAAAACAACTTAATAATTTTGTCCAAAACCAATCTTCCGCTGAATGATCGCGAAGATTTAGCGGGAAAGAATGTTGGTGTCGAAGTTTCGAGCAGTGCGGATATTGCTTTAGGAAAAGATACCGCTTTAGTTGCAACATTTGAGAGTGTCAAAAAATATGATAATTCATCGGAGGCTTTTCTCGCACTAAGTGCAGGACAAATCGATGCCATGATTGTTGATGAAGTTTATGCCCGCTATGTGGTATTACCGGCGAATCCAGGAATGTATCAAATCGGAGAAGATACACTTGGTAGCGAGTATTACGGCATCGGGTTCCGTCAAGGAGACGATGAACTTGCGGAGCGGGTGGATGCGATCTTGGATCAGTTGGTGGCGAGTGGTTTTGTTGCGGAACTTTCACAACGTTATTTTGGCGAAGATTTATTCTATCGACCATGATGGATTATCTTGCAAGAATTCTTCCCTATTTGTGGGAAGGTTTGAAAATATCGTTAGGGTTCTTTCTCATCACTTTAGTGGTTTCTTTACCCCTGGGGTTACTAGGTGCTTGGCTGAAACACAAACGAATTCCAGTCATTGCTCCAATCTTGGATACGTATACTTGGGTCATTCGAGGGACGCCCTTGTTGCTCCAACTCTTCTTTGTCGTTTATGGACTCCCCATTTTACTAGGAGATTTCTTCTTGATGGACGAACGAGTAGGAGCGGTCATCACCTTCATTGTTAATTATACCGCTTACTTTATTGAGATTTTCCGAGGAGGAATGAATGCCATTCCTCCTTCTCAATACGAGGCCAGCCAAATGCTTTCGCTACGTCCTATGCAGACGTATCTCTATGTCATTTTTCCCCAAACCTTGAAAAAGACGTTGCCTTCGCTCACGAACGAGACGATTACGCTTATCAAAGATACTGCGCTCGTTTCGGCAGTGGCCATTGGGGATTTGCTACGCAACACCAAGGAAACAGTGCTACGCGATTTTCGTGTGGATGCCTATCTTGTAGCCGGAGCGATGTATCTTTTGTTGACGTTTGTGGTTGTCCAAATCTTTCGTTATCTAGAAAAGAGGAATTCGCACTATGCCTAACACCCAGGAACCGCTCTTACGTGTGGAACACGTAAGTAAAGCTTTTCGCCAAACACCTGCCGTTAACGATGTGTCTTTTACGGTGGAGAAAGGGGAAATTGTTGCCATCATTGGGCCTTCAGGCAGTGGGAAAAGTACCTTGTTACGGCTTATTGCTCAGTTGGAATCTTGCGATCAAGGAACGATTGTTTTTGCCGGAGTGGATCTTTCCCAAGCACTCCGCTCTAAGCGGCGGCAAACCTTACAAAAAATGGGAATGATTTTTCAAGAGTATGCCTTGTTTGATCACTTCAATGTCACCCAAAATCTTCTCTTAGCCCCCACTCATGTGTATCATCAATCAGGCTCTTCGCTAGAAGCCTTAGCGGACGATCTTTTAGGGCGTATGGGATTGAGAGACAAAAGGAAAGCCTACCCGAGCGAATTATCGGGAGGCCAAAAACAGCGGGTGGCGATTGCTCGTGCCTTAGCTTGCGCTCCTTCCTTGCTCTTAATGGACGAACCCACGAGTGCATTGGACCAAGAATCCATTCAACAATTGGTCGTGTTGCTCAAGGATTTGCAACAAAGAGGAATGACCATGGTCCTTGTCACCCATGATGGAATGTTTGCAAAGAATGTCGCGAACCGCTTACTTTTTATGGAACAATCACGTATGATAAAAGAGGAACGGTTGGCTTTCTTATAAGGAATCAACTTAGCGGAGGTGAAACCCATGGATACACCCACTCTCGAACTCTATCAAGCCTTGTTGCAACTCGAAACCGTGGCGGAATGCGAAGCGTTTTTGAAAGACTTATGTACCATCAAAGAAGTTCAAGCCATGGCGCAACGCTGGCAGGCGGCGCGTTTGTTGGCTTCGGGAAAAACATTTCTTCAAATTGAAGCCATCACCGGGATTTCGTCTACCACTTTAAGTCGCGTCTCGCAAGCGTATCAATACGGTCAAGGCTATCGTGCATTGGTGAAAAAAACCTCACGTTAAAGATTCTTAAAAAGTAAAGAGGATGCTCCTTGCAATGAAGCATCCTCTTTTTTAATGACGATTTTTAATGAATAGAATGTAGGCATTTTTATTGCCTTTGATCTGCTCTTTGCGAATCTCAAAGCGGTTGCTGCCTTCGGCGACTAAGTCGGATAATTTCTGATATCCATAGTTGCGTGCATCGAAATCAGGAAAGAGTTTAATCATGCGGTTGCAGACTTCGGAGAAGATGGCATCTTCATCATCACCCCGAAGCTCATCGACAATTTTAGCGAGTGCTTCAACTTTATCGGGTTCCAGTGCACTTCGTTTTTGACGATGGTTGTTGCGGCCCTTGGTAACCGCTTTGAGAAAGGGCTGTTTGGCTTCTCCTTTGTTGGTTGAAGGTTCTTCAGTTTCTTCGTTAGTTAAGACATCCAGATAAATGAATTTATCACAGACATTGACCAGCGAACGAGCGGCTTTTTTTTCACCCATTCCAATCACATATTTTCCATCTTCCCGTAAACGGGTAATGAGACGTGTGAAATCGGAATCACTGGAGACAATGCAGAAGGCATCCACTTGTTTGGTATAAAGAATGTCCATTGCCTCAATAATCAGTGCGGAATCGGAGGAATTCTTACCGGATGTGTTTTGGAATTGTTGCGTCGGTTGCAACGCATGTTCCGATAAAAGTTCTTTCCATGAAACCATTTGCGGGATGGTCCAGTCCCCATAAATTTTCTTTAAGGTGGCCGTGCCATATTTGGACAG
>CAZVZF010000006.1:0-20595 GCA_964631095.1 uncultured Eubacteriales bacterium | reverse complement strand
ACCTGTCAAGGAACCCGAACCTGTCAAGGAACCCGAACCTGTCAAGGAACCCGAAGGTCTCCCCAAAAAAGCAGAACCTCTACGTGGACTTGTTAATCGTAATATTGTTCCGTTCGATTTGTGGGAAGGGCTCTCATTATCGGTTTCAGAAGGATGGTTACCTCTCCTTCTTAAAGAAAAAAAATATGCATACTATGCGAGTATGGTTGATTTTGTTAGAAAAGAATATGAAACGAATAAGGTATATCCTCCCCAAGAAGACTTATTTCGGTTTTTAGAGTATACCGATTTCGACAACGCGAAAGTCATCATTGTGGGTAAAATTCCTTTCTATCGCAAAAATCAAGCTGATGGGCTTGCTTATTCAACGAGGCGTGAAGTAAAACCCAATCAAACATCTGCCATCTTAGTGAAAGAGGCTGTCGAAGATGTCAAAATACCATTACCCAACCATGCGAGTTTGGTCAACTGGGCGAAACAAGGGGTACTATTAATGAATACTGTATTGACCGCCCCAGCCGATAAACCAGCATCCCATTCGGATTGTGGTTGGCGCGATTTTACCACCAACTTATTTGATGCACTTGTTACAGACTCTCGTCCGAAAGTGTTTATCTTGTGGGGAGAGTATGCGAAGGATTTGGGCGATCGAGTCACCAACCCTAATCATTTGATTCTAACCGCAGCCAACCCCTCTCCCTTGTCTGCAATTAATGGATTCTATGGTTCGAAGCCATTCTCAAAGGCCAATGAATTCTTGATTCAAAAGGGTTACACGCCTATTGATTGGACACTTTAACAAACGAAAGAGGAGCGCCTAAGCCATTGGCCCTCCTTTTTTTAAATGTTATAAAAAAAATGATGAATATAAGTTGTTTTTTTGAACGAAGCTGTGTATGATAATAACGCATCGACTTTTTCGCGGTTTCTCGAATCTCCAACGAGATACTGGGATCAAGCTTGGAGCAATATCAAAGGAGGATATATTTATGGCAGTAACAAAAGAACGCGTACAAGAATTAATCACAAAGTTTGGGAAGACCCCGACAGACTCCGGCTCTACCGAAGTCCAAATTGCTTTAATGACCGAACAGATTAATGATCTAACAAAGCACCTTCAAGTTCATGCAAAAGACAACCATTCTCGCCGTGGCCTATTGGTTTTGGTTGGAAAACGTCGTGGCTTGCTTGATTACTTGAAACGTAACGATGAAGCTCGTTATCAATTTGTTATCAAAGAATTAAACATTCGTAAATAATGCAAGGCCAGCTTCTGCTGGCTTTTTGTTTGAAGGAGGCTCATGTATGTGGTTTGAAAATGAATGGGTTCGAAAAGGGATGATGGTTCTTGCGGTCATGCCACTATTACTTGTTGGTGCTGCATTTCGACGTGATGCAAAACTCAAGGTTTCCAACGAGAAGTGGGGTCGACAATTACAATTTTTGGCTGGAGCCAATCTCGTCTTACTCATCGCTGGTGACTTTCTTAGCGATACACTTGGAAATGCAAGTTATCTCTATGCGTTGCTAGTAGTTATTTTCATTAATCTTCTCTTTTTTGGACTGCATGCATGGCTTGCACAAAAACAGGGTAAAAAGAAATCATAGGATTTTATTGTAGAGTATGGTAAAATAGATTAGTAATAAACAAAGAAAAATAAAGAGGTGGTTCTATGCCAAAAAAAGTGTTCACAAAAGAGTTTTGTGGCAAAAAGCTCGTCGTTGAGACGGGAGAAATTGCGAAACAAGCCGATGGTTCGGTCGTGGTTCGATATGATGAAACCGTGATCTTATCCACGGCAGTAGGTTCAAAACAAACGAAGGATTTGGATTTCTTTCCATTAACTGTTTCGTTTGAAGAGAAACTATATTCAGTAGGAAAAATTCCTGGGAGTTTCTTGCGTCGCGAGGGAAGACCCAGTGAACATGCAGTATTAGCATCGCGGTTGATTGATCGCACGCTACGTCCTCTGTTTGCTGAGGGATTCCGCAATGAAGTCCAAGTCGTGAATACGGTCATGTCCGTGGATAATGATTCTTCTCCTGAAATGACTGCCATGTTTGGTTCATCGCTTGCACTTTGCATCTCCGATATTCCTTTCAATGGTCCCATCGCCGGCGTTCAAGTTGGACGAGTGAATGGCGAATATATCGCCAATCCTAGTGTTAAAGAATTGGAAGAATCCGATATTCATCTTTATGTGGCTGGAACCAAAGACGCGATCAATATGGTGGAAGCAGGAGCTAAAGAAGTTTCTGAGGAAGCGATGCTTGAAGCCATCATGTTTGGTCATGAGAAAATTAAAGAACTGATTGCTTTTGAAGAAGAAATTGTCCGCGAAGTTGGGAAAGTCAAACGTGAAATTCAATTATATGAAGTGGAAAAAGCATTGCGCGAAGCCGTAGTTTCTATGGCGAAACAACGATTAATTGAAGCAGTTCGGATTCACGAAAAATTGGCACGTTATGGAGCCATCGATGCCATTAACGAAGAAATTATGGCGCATTATGAAGCCCAAGTTTATGCAGATGAATCGACAAAGAAAAAAACATTAAAACAAGTGAATGATGTTTTACACGATATTGTTAAAGATGAAGTCCGTCGTTTGATTACGGAAGAAAAAGTCCGTCCAGATGGACGTGCGATTGAAGAAATTCGTCCACTCAATGCCCAAGTTGATTTGTTGCCACGTGTGCATGGTTCTGCCATGTTTACTCGCGGGGAAACTCAAGTCATTTCAGTTTGTACCTTGGGTGCAATTGGCGATGCGCAAATTATAGACAATGTGACCGATGAAGAAAACAAACGTTTTATGCACCATTATAATTTCCCTCCATTTTCAGTAGGGGAAACAGGACGTATGGGATCTCCTGGACGCCGTGAAATTGGACATGGTGCACTTGGCGAACGAGCCCTTGCTCAAGTCATTCCTGATGAAGAGGCCTTCCCATACGCGATTCGCGTGGTCTCGGAAGTCGTTGAGTCCAACGGTTCTTCTTCCCAAGCATCCATTTGCGCTTCTACCATGGCGCTAATGGCCGCAGGCGTGCCCATCAAGGCGCCCGTGGGTGGCATTGCCATGGGCTTAATTGCCCAAGGCGAAATTGCTCAAGGTGCCGCCTATACCATTCTAACCGATATTCAAGGAATGGAAGATCATCTAGGCGATATGGACTTCAAAGTTGCTGGAACCCGTGATGGAATCGTTGCCTTACAAATGGATATTAAAATTTCTGGAATTAATCGGGCGGTGTTAAAACAAGCCCTTGATCAAGCGCAAACAGGTCGCATGGAAATTTTAGACGTTATGGAAGCTACCATTCCTGCTCCACGGGAACAAGTAGGTAAATATGCGCCAAAGATTAAAGTGATGCAAATTGACATTGACAAAATTCGCGATGTCATTGGTCCTGGTGGAAAAGTGATTAATGATATTATTGCGAAGTGCGACAACGTTAAAATTGATATTGAACAAACGGGTCGTATTGTGATGTACCACAATGATTATGCTCCTTTGGAACTTGCCTCCCAAAAGATTGAAGAAATTGTCCGTGTGGCAAAAGTTGGCGAGATTTATGATGCCAAGGTTACTCGCATTGAAGCCTATGGAATCTTTGTAGAGTTGTTTGGTGGTTGTGAGGCTTTAGTTCACGTATCGAAACTTGCGCACGAACGGGTGGAGCATCCTAAAGATTTATTCCGTTTGAACGATACTGTTCATGTCATTGTGACCGGTATCGATGAAAAAGGTAAAGTCAGTGCCTCACGCAAAGATCTGTTGCCAAAACCAGCGAAACCTGTCGAAAAGAAAGAAATCACAAAGTAATGCTTCCAACGAACCTTCCTCGAAGGTTCGTTGTTTCGTTCATGTATTCTCCTTGTTGATTGGGTCGACTTATTATATAATGAATATACTGCTTTTTACGGAGGACATCATATGAAAAATCAAGTTAAAATTTTCGCTTTGGGCGGATTGGATGAAAATGGAAAAAATATGTATGTCGTCGAAGTGAACGATGACATATTTGTATTGGAAGCGGGGATTCGTTATCCTGAGAGCGCATTGAGCGGCGTGGATATTATCATGCCTGATGTGGGTTATTTGATTAAGAATAAACATCGGGTCAAAGCGTATTTTATTAGTCATGGACACGATGACATTATGGGGGCACTTCCTTACGTCATTCGTGATGTGCCAGCCCCTATTTATACAAGTCGCATTACTTCATTTTTAATTGAAGATGCTGCTCATCGGTTTGATCGTAACATCAAATTTGATTTTCGCTTGGTCAAAGGCAATGATGAAATCGAAATTGCAGGTCACAAAGTGCTTTTCTTCTCGACTACTCATTCCGTTGGAGAGAGTTTAGGCATTGCCATTGATACAGGAAATGGCTACGTCGTCTATACGGGCGATTTTATCATTGACTATGGGGCTTTGCCACAGTATCGCACTGATGTTACGGCGCTAGCAAAATTAGGGGAACGTAATGTATTATGCTTATTGACTGAGTCGATTGCCTGCGACATTCCTGGGCACACTTCTCCCCATCATAAATTGACTCCCGTGGTGGAACCCGTCTTTGCAGATGCCCAAGGTCGGATTATTACGAGTTTCTATACTCAAAACCTCTTTGGGATTCGTGAAGTCATTGATCTTGCGGCAAAATATAAACGGAAACTATTGATTTATGATGAAGAGTTACGTCGTATTCTCCATCTCGTCACTCGGTTTGGTTTGCTCTCCATTCCACCAGGAATGATGCTTACTCATGAAGAATTAAACCGCCCAGGAAATGAAGATGCTGTCATTATTGTAACGGGACTTGGTGAGAATTTGTTCCGCTCCTTGGAACGAATTGCTGGAGGCGATGCGGAAAAGCATTTAGTAGTTCAACCTACTGATACCTTTATTATTGCATCACCCACGATTCCTGGCTTGGAAGTCATGGCTACTAAGGTCATTGATGAAGTTTACAAAACAGGAGCAAATGTATTGAATATCAAGCGTCGTCAAGTGGTCTCGATGCATGCTCATAGTGAAGACATCAAGATGATTTTGACGTTGTTACGCCCCAAATACTTTATGCCTGTCAAAGGGGAGTATCGTCATTTGTTGACCAACGCGCAAATCGCAGTTGGAATGCAACAAGGCTTTAACCACACCAATACCTTTGTGTATGACAATGGGATGGTTGCGTTGTTTGAAGATGGCGTTTACAAAGGATACCAAGGCAGCGTGGATGTGGGAGAAATTATGGTGGATGGTTTGGGTGTCGGTGATGTTGGAAATCTCGTGCTCAACGATCGGCAAAAACTTGCCGATAATGGAGTAATGATCGTTGGCGTTACCGTCGATACCAGAACCAAGCAGATAATCGCAGGTCCCGATGTTCAAATGCGAGGACTTGTCTACCTTAAGGATGCGGATAAACTATTGAAAGATGTCATTACCACCTTTGAAAGCATGGTACAAGAAGCCATGGAAAAAGGTGAATTGGGTCGCGAAGATGTCAAAGGCAAGATTCGTGATAAACTTGCATTTACCATCCGCCGTGCAACAGGGAAAGATCCTATCATTATGCCAATGATTGTCGAAGTCTAAGAAGAATGTTTAAAAAAGTCAGGAATGACTTTTTTAATTTACGCCTTATGATATACTAAAATAGAAAAAGGTGATGACCATGCAACAGCAGATTTCAACAACAAAAGAAACAAAAAATGAAGCCATTCCATGGGACCGCACTCGATCCATTCGCCTTGGCATATTGGTGGTTTTATTGGTATTGTTATCGTTCTTGGACCAGACAGGTTATGTGGGTTCATGGATTTTTCAAGCGCACGCTTTTCTTTTTGGAGTTCTTTTTTTCGTTCCTTTGTTGTTTGCTTTTGTTGGAGGCGTCTACTGGATTATTCGCCGAGAAAAACGCTCCTTCCATAAAAACATTCCTTCCTTGGCAGTGGCCTGTCTTTTTTTCTTTTTATTAATAGGGTTGAGCGCTAATGATGCTTTATCCCTTGAACATGTTGCATCCACGTATTTCACAAAATTCTCCTTGTTTTCAGGAGCTACTTGGGACGCAGTTGTTGCAAGTGACTTGGGTGGTGGGGCAATTGGGCATTTTGGATACGCTTTATTTCATGATGTATTCACGTCTCTTGGAGCCAAGTTTATCTATATCATTGGGTTGGTTGCTTCCTTATTTTTTATCTTAAAACCCTTGCTCTTTTCGTTAGGAAATCGCATTGTCGAACGACGCGTGAAACAGCAGAAAAAAGCAAAGGAAGAAGTAGATGCAGTGGCTCGGACGTTTCAATCATTTTTTCCTGATGGTGCTGATACTCGGCTTGCCGATGAATTGGAACAAGATTTGGAAAAAGTGATTGTTAAAGATGTCAATCCCGTTCCAATTACTTCTGAACTTAAAGGGGGATTTCCATCCTTTTCCATTGATGAGAGGACGCCAAAGCAAGAACCCGTGACTCAATCCGAGGAACATCAAGCAACTTTCCAATCCGTCACCTTTGATTTGTCGCCTCGCATGACCACATTGGAAGAATCTATTCCCCCCGTCAATGATGAGCCCCGAGATACTTCCTCTGAATATCGGCCCCTTTATAACATTTTCCAAGAGACCGTTTTGCCCGCATCCCCCATAAGTAGCAGTGTTGTTCCTGCACCGAAAGTGGAAGACGTCACTGGTTATACGCCACGTCCCCATCCATCTCCTTCGTATGTGACACCGCAGCCGGCCCTCGTTTCTCCAAAAGAACTGCAGGAAGAACCATTGGATGAACCTCTTCATGTCACCCCCTCGTCTTCAAGCATTCAGCAAATCTTTAAAACAGCGAACGCCAAAGAAACTCGTTCCAGTTCGTATCGATTGCCGGGCATGAATTTATTATCCGAACCGGTCATTGTGGATCATACGGCCAATCGCCATCAAGCTGAAATCAATCGTGCCTTGTTGAATAATAAGTTTGAAAGTCTTGGAATGCGTGCCGAAGTTCGTGATTTTCTTCTTGCGCCAGCGTTTACTCGATTTCAAATTGAAGTTGAAAGTGACGTAAAAATTGGCGTTTTCAATCAGTATAAAAACGATATCATGATGGCACTTTCCGCTGAACGCATTAATATTCTCACACCGATTCCTGGCACAAGCTTTGTGGGAATCGAAGTTCCTAATACAAGACGGTCGACCGTTTCATTTAAAGAAGTATTTCAAAGTTTGCCTCCTCAAAAGAAAGAAGATAAGTTGCTTACCGGAATCGGGAAGGATATTACGGGAAATACAGTAAGTTTTGATATCAGTGCGACGCCCCACTTATTGGTTGCAGGGACGACAGGAAGTGGGAAGTCGGTATGTATCAATACCATCATATGCTCGTTATTGATGCGCGCAACTCCCGATGAAGTTCGGTTGCTTTTGGTGGATCCTAAACGCGTCGAAATGAATATCTATGCAAAAATTCCCCATTTACTTTGTCCAGTTGTTACCGATGCCAAACAAGCTGCTATGGCTCTCAAGCGGGTTGTGGAAGTAGTCGATGAACGCTATACCTTATTTAATTCTGCGAACAAGAAAAATATCGATTTATACAACAAATTTATGCGAGACTCCGGACAAGAGCCTTTACCTTATTATGTCGTTGTCATTGATGAATTAGCAGACTTAATGCTTATTGCATCCAAAGATGTTGAAGATAGTATTCTACGTATAACCCAACTGGCTCGGGCGGCCGGCATTCATTTGATTGTTGCAACCCAAAGACCTTCTGTTGATATTATTACGGGTGTTATTAAAGCCAATATCCCTTCCCGAATTGCTTTTGCAGTTTCATCCTTGTTCGACTCACGAACAATTTTGGATACGTCTGGAGCAGAGGAATTACTTGGGAAAGGGGATATGTTGCTGAGTTTAACGGGAGCAATGACTACACAACGCGTCCAAGGAGCATTTATTTCTGATGATGAAATCGAACGCATCGTGGAGTATGTTTCCAAGCAGCGCGCCCCCAATTATGAAGCTCGTTTCCTAGACTTGGATCCACCCCCAATGCAAGCTCAATTTGACTTTGATGATTCAGGAAACGATCAAAGCAGTGATGAAATTCTTTATCAAGATATTCTTGAACACATCTCTTCGTTAAAACAAGTTTCGACTTCTTACTTGCAACGCAAGTTTAATATCGGCTTCAGCCGTGGAGCTAGAATGTTGGATCGCTTGGAAGATGAAGGGTATATCGGTCCGATGAATGGTAGTAAGCCACGGGATGTTCGCACGGAACGGTTCCGTTAAAGGGGGATTCTATGCGTACATTCAATCATGAATTTTCATCTGGGACGAGGCTGTATTGGAATTCGACGAAGCAGTTTAAGACACTGATTGCGAGTGCAGTGTTGCGCTTTCCCTATCGCTCTGGCATGGAAGAAATCTATGCTTTATTAACTTATTTATTAAGTAATGCCACTAATAATTATCCTACCTCGCGCGCTTTCTCCGCGCATCGAGAACGTTGTTATGGTGCCAAAATTAATGTCGTTCCGCGACGGCTTGGGCAATATCAAACCGTTGCGTTTCAAGTGGAGGTCATTGATGGGGCCTTTTTAGGAAAAGCCGATGAATTGATTCACATCATGTTCGATTTACTATCCGAAATGATGTATGAACCTTTACTGAATGCGAAAGGCACCTTATTTGAAGAGCGTTTCTTTCGAGAAAAACGAGCAGCCTATGCCCAACTGTTGCAATCCTATGAAAACGAAAAAGAGAATTATGCCACCCTTCATTTACGAGATTATCTTCCAGCTGGCCATCCTCTCTCAAACTTAGGGATTGGAACTCCACAAGGGGTTTTACAAGTCACCAATCGCCAAGTATGGAAAGCGTATCGTGAATTGCTCGATGTTCCTTATGATATCTTTGTGGTTGGGAATATTGATGGGAATCACCTATTATCCATCATCCCTACCCAATTTCATTTTGTAAATCATTCTTTCGTAGCGAGTGTCAATGATCCCTTACCAGATCTACCGTTCCAAGAAATCGATGAACCTCATGAATTCACTCAATCCCACTTATTAATGGTGTATCGTTTTCCCATCTTGCGAGGAAGTCGACAACAGGCCATTGCCATGACGTTCTCATCTCTGTTTGGAGGAGGCCCTCGTTCCTTATTGTTTCAGGAATTAAGAGAGCAGCGAGGATTATGCTATGCGGTTTCTGCAGACTATCTTGCAACGAATGGTGCAATCATCGTGAACGCTTCCATTGATGCATCAAACTATCAACAGACTTTATCGGCAATTGCCGATCAGATTAAGACGATTCAACGAGGGGAATTTACGGAAGAAAATTTATCTTCCATCAAAAAGATGATGATTGATTCTTTGCAACGGTCGCATGACCGTCCTGCAATGCAATTGGGGGTTCTCATTTCTCAAACGTTAGATCCTTCTTACATTGCTCCTCCGGAATTGCAAAAGATGGTGCATCTTGTGGATCGTCGATCCATCATGGAGTGCGCCAATCATCTTCAGTTGCAAATGATCTACTTGATTCAACAGGGAGGTGGAAAACATGAATCCTAGTCATTCCAATATTAAACCTCCTGTTGAAGTGGTGAATCATCGACTTTCCAATGGATTGGATGTTTTTTTATTGCCAATGCCAGGCTTTCATGAGGTGTGTGGTGCCATTGCCACCCATTTTGGTTCAATTCACTCGGGACAGCCACTCGATGAAGCGAATCCGCAAATGGTTGTTCCTCAAGGAGCGGCTCATTTTTTGGAACATCGTCTTTTTGATCATCCGAAAGGTCCAATATTTGATCGGTACTCCTCTCGAGGGGCTTTTGCTAACGCTTTTACAAGTTATGATCGCACGGTCTATTACTTTGTTTCTTCTTCAAAAGCTCTTTTAAACACACAATTACTCATCGATTTCACACAGACATTTTCGATGTCAGATGCACGTGTTGCTCGTGAAAAAGATATCATCATTGAAGAACTTAAAATGTATGATGATTCTCCTGACACTCGTTTGAATCGAGGATTACTAGAGTTACTTTACCCTCGACATCCGATTCGTTTTGATATCGGAGGTACTGCTGAATCCGTTCATGCAACGACACGAACCTTACTGGAACTGTGCCATGCAAAATACTATCATCCATCCAACATGATGCTTGTTCTTGCCGGGGACATTGAACCTCAACGAATGATTGTTGCTCTTGAAAAGACTATTTCGCGCTATCCCACTCGTCCAACACCGACACTGCCATCTCTTTTTGCGGCATCAAGTGTTCATAAAGGGAAAAAATATGCAAAAATCCATTTACCAATTGCTTTTCCGATGATGGGGCATGGGTTTCAACTTCCTGCGACTCAGCCTGAAGATACCCCGCATGAACGGAATCGTACAACGATTGTATACGAGGTATTATTTGATTTGTTATTCTCGCGAAGTGGACCATATTATGATAAAATGGTCGCAAAGGGAATTATAACTCCTTCATGGTCCTCGGACCTTGTGGATGGTGTTGGATATCGGGCCCTTTTGTTGAATGCAGAAGTTTTGAAACCGCGTCTTTACGTCCAGCATATCAATCGTTTATTTGCGACACCATTAGGAAGTTGGCTAACAAGTGATGACTTGCATCGTGTCAAGAATAAGATGATTGGCTTGCATATGCGTAGCCTTGAGCGACCATCTTCAGTCGCTCTCGATTATTTAGGCAATCGTTTAGATGGTGTCGATGTTTTTGATGACATTTCTGCCCTAGATAGTCTTACGATGGAAGATTTAGAGCAGGCATATGTTACATTGCAACAAGCGCAACAAGTTCGATTTGATGTTTATCCACTCTCTCAGAAAGGAGTTTCATGATGGTAAAAGGAATAGGTGTCGATTTAGTTGATATTCGCCGATTTGTTCCACGAAAAGAAGAGTTTGCTCAAAAGATTTTGACTGATGCAGAGTATCGGCAATTTTTGGAACTCACACTAGTGCGACAAATTGAGTATTTGGCAGGACGGTTTTGTGTGAAAGAAGCCTATTATAAAGCGGCAAGAAGTCGCTCTCTAGGATACAAGGATATTGAGGTTCTTAATGATGTTATGGGAGTCCCATCAATTAATATCCAAAATGTCCACTTATCAATTTCCCACGAGCATGATTATGCCGTGGCATTTGTAATTATTAACGAATAAAAAAAGAATCTAAACTTTGGGACTTTTTTTGATTCATCTTCCCTTATAATGATATTGTGTATATCATGGCACAGAAAGGAGATGAATCAAATGTTGAATCAAGTAGCTTTGGTAGGAGAAGTTATCGAAATCCCAGAGAATTCGGAGGAGGGCACCTTTTTTCTAAAGGTTTTACGTTACCACAAAGAATTGAATGGCTATTATTTATCCGATGTCGTCCGCTGTAATTCATGGAAAGGTACCTTATCTTCCGTTCGCCAAGCCCACCATTTAGGACACATTATTACTGTGTCAGGTCGACTAGTCTCAATGGATAATGGACTTTGTTCGGTGCTTGCCGAAAAAGTAGATTATGTAAGTCGTAGAGCTCCCTCGCAAGAAATGGAAGGAATCAAATGAATCAATATCTTGAATTGTGTCAGCATATTCTGACCCATGGTCAGCACAAATCCGATCGGACGGGTACCGGTACTTTATCGATATTCGGGTATCAATCACGTTATGATTTGCGTGATGGTTTTCCCCTTCTTACCACTAAAAAAGTTCATTTTCCAGCAGTAGCAGGAGAGTTGCTTTGGTTTTTGAGGGGCGAGACTAACATTCGTCCTTTGGTGATGCAAAATATACGCATTTGGAATGAGTGGCCTTACCAAGCCTATCGTCAATCTTCTTTCTATCAAGGAGAAAGCATGCAAGATTTTATTGCAAAAATCAAAGTTGATGAATCCTTTGCTGCACAATTTGGGAATCTTGGTCCAGTGTATGGAAAGCAGTGGCGTGATTTTTCGGGGGTCGATCAAGTTCTTGAAGTCGAACGAAATCTTCGAGTTAATCCAATGTCGCGTCGTCATATTATCAGCGCATGGAATCCTGCAGAACTTGCCCAAATGGCTTTACCGCCATGCCACGCTTTTCTACAATTTTATGTAAGCGGAGACGGAAAAACATTATCTTGTCAGCTTTATCAACGAAGTGCAGATGTCTTTCTTGGCGTCCCCTTTAATATTGCCTCGTACGCTTTATTATTAATTCTGTATGCCGAGACTCTTGGGTATGAAGCAGGCGAATTTGTTCATACGTTAGGAGATGCACACATTTATATGGATCATCTCCCACAAATTCATGAACAATTGTTACGAGAACCTCGTCCATTGCCACGTATCCGAATCGTTCAGAAACGTGAACACGTTACGGACTATCAAATTCATGATATCGAATTAGAAAACTATCATCCATGGCCTCCCATCAAAGGCAAGGTGAGCGTATAATATGATTGTATTAATTGTCGCCTTTGATGAAGCTCGCATTATAGGCAATCAAGGGCAATTGCCATGGCACATTCCAGCGGATTTGAAACACTTTCGTCAAGTGACAGCGGGGCATACGGTTGTGATGGGGCGTACTACTTTTTCATCCATTGGGAAGCCTTTACCACAGCGCGAAAATTATGTGGTGACTAGTCATCCGGAATCTTTGCCCAAAATGGCAAACTTGCATGGTATTACATCCTTGGAAAGTTTATTAAAGAAATGGAAGAAATCAGAACAGACTCTATTTGTTATTGGTGGATTAAGTGTTTATGAACAAGCTTTACCTTGGGCGGATTCTATCCTTGTTTCCCACATTCCAGGAATCCACCAAGGGGATAAAAAATTTCCGTTCTTTGAAAACGATTTTACCATTGTTCACGAAATTACCTATGCTGATTTTACACTTATCGAATACAAAAGGAGATCCCCTCAATGATTAGATACATCCGTTTACTCGGGAAGGTAGGCTTTTATTTACTTGGAATGTTTCCCAAGGTGCTTTGGTATGCTTACCGAAAAGATCACATTCCATTTGAAAAACGCTATGCTTTGGCGCGACGCATCATTCGAAAAGTCGTCTGGGCTTGTTCGGTCGATTTTCATATTGAAGGACTTGACCAAGTCGATTTCACCCAAAATAATGTGTTTTGTCCCAATCATCAATCGTTTTTCGATGCAATGCTTTTAGATATATTCCCGGTACCTTTGTTAATTGTCGCTAAAATTGAAACCATGGGGTATCCTTATGTTAGTCAAGTGGCAAAAATGATTGAAATCCTTTTGTTAGATCGCTCAGATTTAAGACAAAATCTTCGTCTATTGAAACAAATTGAAGCTTCTCTTATGGAACCTAACCGGCATTTTTTGATTTTCCTTGAAGGGACAAGAACCAAGCATGAAGATCGCCGTGTCAATGAATTTAAGCCCGGCGGTTTACGGGCAGCATTCACTACCAAATCGACCATTGTTCCTATGGCCATCTGTGGGACTTGGAAACCTCTAAATCCTAAAATCAATCAAAAGCGTTATCGGGTGGATGTCCATTTCTTGAAACCGATTCCTTATGAAGAGTATTCCAAATATTCCACTGCCGAATTGGCGAATCTCTTGCATACATTAGTAAGTAATCGAGTGAAGGCTCTAATGGTCCATCAGCAGTAAATATTTTTGATTCGTTTATATTCGGTTAACATTGACTTGCTATTCTTTGGGTGTTAAAACCAAGAAAGGAGGCCTTCCCAATGAAAATTCGCTTTCTTCTCCCACGGGGTAAAAAGGGTGAAAAACAAATTTTGTCGGCAGTAGAGTCGCTCATGGCCAGCAAAAAGCCAGTGTTGATAAAACAAAAGAAAGCCTCAAAAAGTGGTAAGACCCAAGGCAATCTTAACTTCCGGGCTGCCCTTAAGCTCGGCGTAAATTAATAAAAAAGATGGTGCTCTGGTTTGGTACCATCTTTTTTTGTGGTATAGTAAAAGAAAAAGTGAGGAGTAGCTATGATTACCATCTTAATTGTCGATGATAACACTAGTATTCGGCGTCTTCTTGACGTTCATTTAAGTCATGAAGGATATGAGATTGTTCATGCCGGGAATGGACATGAAGCCTTGGATCAAATGGCTTCCCACAACATTGACTTAATCATCCTCGATATCATGATGCCCCAGATGGATGGGTTTGAATTTTTAAAACGCATTCGTCGTGATGCGGTCGACACTCCTGTCTTGATGATTACTGCTGATATCAACTTTGAAAGTGAAGTAAAGGGATTTCATTTGGGAACGGATGACTATTTAACGAAACCGCTTAACATGCAGGAGGTATCGTTACGAGTGGCTTCTTTATTGCGACGCGCAAAAATCAACCGTAGCCGGATCTTAACCATTGGGGAAGTCGAACTTGATGAACGTTCCTTGCAGGTACGGATGGATGGTGAACAGCTGGATTTGCCTAAGAAAGAATTTCAGTTGTTGTTCAAATTATTGAGCTACCCTAATCAGATTTTTACTCGACGCAACTTATTAGATGATATTTGGCGGGACAGTGATGCCATTGATCGAACCATTGATGTGCATATTAATCGCCTGCGCGAAAAATTTGACCATCGCCCCGAATTTAAAATTGTGACAGTCAAAGGGGTTGGTTATAAGGCGGTTGCCCAAAAATGAAATCACTTTATACAAGGATTATTTTTGCATTCTTTGGTGTTTCATTATTTGTATTAGTATTCACCCCCGCAATTTTAACGTATTTATCTGGTCGACCAGACTACTTTTTTTGGATGCGTGTCATCATCATCCTTGGGCCCGTAAGCGTACTGGGTTTGTTTACCATCATCACTGGCTATTTGGTTGTAAAACCCATCCAAACCGTTTCGCGGGCAGTTCATAAGATTGCTCAAGGAAATTATGAGGTTCGTTTGGACAATACAAGGAAAGATGAGATTGGCGATTTAATAAGTGAATTTAATCAAATGACCGAGCAATTGCAGAATACCGAACTCTTGCGAAAAGATTTTGTTGCATCCATCTCCCACGAGTTTAAAACACCAATTACTGCGATTCTTGGTTTTGCCAATGAATTAAATGCTGAAGACCTAAGCGAAGAAAAAAGAAAAGAAGCCCTTCAAATAATTATTAGAGAAAGTGAGCGTCTTTCGGCATTGAGCGCCAATATTTTAATGCTGAATAACTTGGAGAATCCATATTTCCACAACGAGTTGCATGAAATGGATTTAAGTGAACAAATACGAGAATGCATTGTTTTGTTGCAAAAGTCATGGGAATCCAAAAATATTGAGTGGAATGTAGAAATGGAAGAAGCCAGTGTATATGCCAATCCGAATCTCTTAAAACAAGTTTGGATAAATCTCTTGAATAATGCGATAAAGTTTTCTCCTGAAAATTCAACGATTGATGTCGTATTAACCTTTGTGCAAGGAAAAAAGCAAGTGTGCATTACCAACCACCACACCCAAATTGACGAACAAGCGTTGCCCCATATTTTTGATCGTTTTTACAAGGGAGACGTTTCACGAAGCGAAGCTGGGAATGGTCTTGGGTTGGCAATTGTAAATAAAATCATTGAAATTCACAAAGGAACGATTCGAGCCTATAATCAAGTAGATGCCGTGACATTTGAAGTACTCCTTGATTAAGGGCGACGTAACCCCTTGGGATAATGATTTTTGAGCATTCCATTGCTCGCTTTCCCCCAGCCCAGTGGGCATCCATCGATGCATACTAAAGTGTATCCTTGACCATGATATGGCAGGGGTTCTCCTCGTAAATATCGATTGGTTTCTAAAGTAGATGCTTCCAAGTTGACAATATTCTTTGCTTGATTAGAAGTTAAAGCCAAAGAAAGTGCATGTTGGGGGACAAAATATTTATCGTGGATGGTTCCCAAGTGAACGCCATTGCGTAAGGTTCGAACTCCTTGAAACATTTCGGGAGGAAGAGCATACGCATAAAGTTGATCACCTTGTTGAAATAAACGATTGGCAGGATAAAGGGGTTCGTTAAGAGTATCGTTTTCAAAGGAACGCCAACGTTCATAGGATGATTGAGACAACCGCAAGCGGCTCAAATGATGGCGTTTTTCAGGAGAGTGAACTCCTTTTTTTTGTAATAAGGCTATAAAATGTCCTTCTCCGGGAAAGTGAATAGGAAGCAAACGAATAACTTCTGGCATATCAATGCCACGGTCACCACCTGGAATTAATGGAAGAGGTAATAGTTTAAAATCAAAAGATAGTAAAGCATGCCGAATTTGGTCCTCGTTTTCCTGTTTGGAAAAAGTGCATGTGGAGTAGAGAAGTAATCCTCCTGGTTTGAGCATTTGATAGGCATCTGCAAGCAAATTGGATTGCAAATTTGCACAATAAGTTACTTTTTCCAACGACCAATCGGCTTCGGCAAGTGGGTTTTTGCGGAACATCCCTTCTCCAGAACATGGTGCGTCTAGCAGAATTTTGTCAAAGGTATTAGGAAAACGGCGAGCAAGATCTTTACTTTCCATGCTAGTAACAACGGTATTTTTTAGCCCGAATCGTTCGACGTTTTCACTTAATGATTGGGCTCTTGCATAGGTGCGATCGTTTGCGATTAGTCGTCCCTTTGGCCCAAGGCGTGTGGCAACATGCGTTGTCTTTCCCCCTGGCGCAGCACATAAATCCAACGCCCAATCATCTTCGGCAAGCGGAAGAAGTTCGCCAACCGTCATAGCACTGGGTTCTTGAAGATAATATAGCCCCGCTGCATGATAGGGGTGTTTGCCAAAGGCGGGGGATTGTTCATGAAGAAGAAAACCATTCGGAACAATAGGGTGTCGTTGATGCTGTGGAAACCGAACATCAAACCACTCGGGAGAGATTTTAAAGGGGTTTATGCGTAGAGCTTGTTTTGGCGTTTCGTTTAAAGAATCAATCAGTTGTTGAGTAAGATTAGGCCCAAAAATAGCGGTTAGATGTTGATGATAAGCCATGTTTTCTTCCTCCCTTGGCTTTCATTATAACATGAGAAGAAGTATAATAAATATGAGGTGCATACGATGAGAATGACAGAATTGATCTTAAAGAAACGTCACCAAGAACGATTAAGTGATGACGAGATTCAGTTTGTTGTAGAAGGTTATACCAAGGGCACAATTCCTGACTATCAAATGAGTGCCTTTTTAATGACGGTTGTTATGAATGGAATGGATGAGAAAGAAACAGCAGCTTTGACCCTTTCAATGATGAAGAGTGGTGAGGTTGTTGATTTATCTGCTATTCAAGGAATCAAAGTCGATAAGCATTCCACTGGGGGGGTAGGCGATAAAACATCGCTCGTGCTCGGCCCGATGGTTGCGGCATGTGGTGCAAAAGTTGCAAAAATGTCAGGACGGGGGCTTGGACATACTGGTGGAACGCTCGACAAACTCGAATCGATTCCAGGATTCCAGATCCAACTAGAGGAAAAAGCTTTTCAAAAACAAGTACAAGATATCGGACTTGCTATTATTGGTCAAAGCTCCAATCTCGTTCCTGCTGATAAAAAGATGTATGCCTTACGAGATGTGACTGGAACCGTAGATTCCGTCCCACTGATTGCTTCTTCCATTATGTCAAAGAAGTTGGCAACTGGTAGTGATGCCATATGTTTGGACGTAAAATTTGGTTCGGGTGCGTTCTTTCATACACTTGAGGATGCTCGATTATTAGCCCAAGCCATGGTGAATATTGGTGTTCATACTGGTCGTGACACACGGGCTCTTTTGACTGATATGGACCAACCTCTCGGCTTTGCTATTGGCAATATTCTTGAAGTGAAGGAAGCTGTTGCCACCTTACAAGGGAATGGGCCAAAGGATTTACTAGAACTTTGTCTTCAAGCAGGATGCATCATGTTAATGCAAGCAAAAATCGTCGATAGCCAAGCTGCTGGTCGTGCGATGTTACTATCAAAACTTCAGGATGGATCGGCTTTTCGTGCATTAGTAAAGATGATTGAGGCACAAGGTGGGGATGTAAGTTATTTAACTCACCCTGAACGATTTCCAGTTGCTAAATACTCATTCTCAGTAGTATCATCATCCAAGGGTTCTATCCAAAGCATGGATGCTTTAGCCTTGGGAGAATGTGCCATGAGACTAGGTGCAGGTCGTGCAAAAAAAGAAGATCCAATTGATTATACAGCAGGGATAATTTTGCACAAAAAAATTGGTGATTCGGTACAAATAGGAGAAGCTCTTGCCACGTTGTATACTAATTATGACTATGGGGAACGAGAGATTCCGTTGGTGAATAAGGCGTTTTTGGTTGGAGTCAAGCCCAGCTTGCCTCGGCCGATTGTGCACGAAATTATCCAAAATGAAAATGGAGGGGGACATTAAGGATGGGCCAAAAGGATACGGTACGCGAGTTAAGTCTTATTGCTTTTTTCAGCGCGATTACCTTTGCAGTAACCTTTTTCAATATTCCTCTATTTCCTTCAACTGGAGGACTAATTCATTTTGGTAATGTTTTCTTATTCACTGCCGCTCTCTTGTTTGGTCCCAAATATGGTGCTTGGAGCGGAGCCATTGGTATGGGATTGTTTGATGTCCTTGGTGGATATGCAATTTGGGCTCCTTGTACCATTATCGTTCGATATTTGATGGGACTTGTGGTCGGACATTTAGGCTACCAAAAAACCTCCCCCTCACGTCAATTTCTTGCCATGGTAATGGGTGGAATCATTTGTATTGTTGGATATTATGTGTATGAAGGAATTTTTATTTCTAATTTCATTGTTGCATTAAGTTCTGCGCTTGGAGATTTGATCTCCATTACAGCTGCAATCATCATTACTTTCCTGCTTCTCCCTTTGGTTAAACGTCTGCGAGAATTTGTAAAAATTCGCTTCAAAATATAGCAAACAAGAGGGCTTCCATTAGCCCTCTTGTTTTTTTAAGCTACGCAGGTTGGAGGTTCGCCCATTTTGCTTTAATTGATTGTAATGCTCCAACAACGCACGTTCATAGGATCCTGTGGCATTTCCCTGATAGAAGGAAATGTTTTTTACTGCTTCGGGAAGATATTGGATTTTTTCCCATAAATCAGGTCGATCATAGGGGTAGGAATCTTCCTCGCTTAGGTTATGGGGAGTAAGACGTAAGTAACGAGGCACAGGATGGACATTTTCTTTGAGATGATCCATCGCCTTGGCAATTGCTTCACAGGCACTTTTTGATTTGGGCGATAGTGCTAAATCACATACCGCAAATCCAAGCGGAATTGTCGCTTCAGGAAAGCCAACTATTTTGGCGGTTTGAATTGCGTTGTAAGTTCGTTGGACAGCCTGAGGATTGGCAAGCCCAATATCTTCATAGGCAGTTACCAATAAACGACGTTCAATGGAGTCAAGATCATTCGCAGCAATTAAACGTGCAAGATAATAGAGTGCAGCATCGACATCACTGCCTCGAATGGATTTTTGTAGAGCACTAACAGCATCATAATGGCCATCATCATTGCGATCGAGCAAATGTTGTGGGATGCGAGTGTTTTGGCGAATAGTTTCGATGGAAATGTGGTTGTTATTGCTCGCCAATGCACATACCTCAAGTTGATTGAGAGCAAAACGAATATCACCACCACATGAATTGGCGATGGCTTCGAGTGCCATTTCATCAGCAGTATATACACCTTGAAGTCCATTGGGATGATGTAATGCACGGTTTAAAGCTTCGAGGATATCTTCCGCTTCGAGAGGAACAAATTCAATTAAATGACAACGAGAGCGAATCGCTGGATTTATGGAGTGGTAAGGATTGGCGGTCGTTGTTCCGATTAACGTGAATAGTCCGCTTTCAATGTGGGGGAGAAAGAAATCCTGCTTATCTTTGTTCAAACGATGAACTTCATCCATAATAATCACAAGATGGCCATACATTTTTGCTTCTTCCAGCAAAGTCTCCATTTCTTTTTTGTTGGTCGTTGTGGCATTCGTTAAACGATAATTTGTTTTCGAAATACCGGCTAATAGAGTTGCTACTGTGGTTTTGCCACAACCGGGTGGGCCAAATAAAATCAAGGAGAATAATGTCTGTTGCTCCATTAGGCGTCGCAGAATCCCATTTTCACCAAGAAGCCGTTTTTGACCCACGACATCATTCAGCGACTCGGGTCGCATGCGATGGGCTAAAGGTTGAAGAATCATTCAAAAGCCTCCTTTACATCAGTGGCGCAATGACTCGTAAAAAGGATTGAAGAAGTCGCTTCCATAGAGCCGTTGCGTGAAGCATGGATTCTGTTACAAGTTCACAATCATCAAATAATTGGATGATGTCATTTTTGACGTCATAGACAACAGGGGAATGATAAAAAACGCACCCACATTCAAAGTGCAAATAAAGGCTACGAAAATCTAGATTAATGGTTCCCACTGAGGCAACTTCGTCATCACTTACAAACATTTTTGCGTGAACGAAGCCTGGTTTGTACTGATAGATTTTGACGCCATTTCGAATTAAAATAGAATAATAGGATTGGGTGAGATAGAAGACCATTTTTTTGTCGGGAATACCCGGGGTTACGATGCGAACATCCACTC